>NZ_AGBG01000007.1:0-121455 GCF_000225005.1 Ectothiorhodospira sp. PHS-1
CGGTGTCTACGGTGATGCTGACAAACCAGCGGTCGGCGACGCGGGAGACCGTCGCGGACATGATTTTGCCGGTAAAGCGCAACGACTCCCGCATCCGCACCCAGCCAAGGTTGGGGATGCGGATGCGGGAGCCTTCGACGCGGAACTGGTCGTTGGTGAGGGTGAATCGGTCATGAACGCCCTTCTTGCGAAACCTCGGGTACCTGGCGCGGCCGGCGAAGAAATTCCTGAACGCTTCGCCTAACTGGATGATTGCCATCTGCGGTGCCGTTTTGGTGACCTCCAGCATCCATGGAAACTGCTCGCGCTTGACGGCGTTCAAATGGCGACGCAATGCGACCTGCGAGGGTTTGGGCAGACTGTTGTCCTGCTTCCACGCCGCGTACTGGCACTGCCATTCGGCCAACGCCCAGTTGTAGGCGAAACGGGCCGTGCCTGCCGCGCGGGCAAAATAGGTCGCCTGCCTGTTGTTGGGCGCAAGCGCAATCCTGTGGGCACGGATCATGTCGCGTCCTCCACGGCCTTCTTCACGCCGTCCAGCAGCTTCTGGTTCTTGCGCGAGCGGCTGCCGTAGAGTCGGGCGCTGAACACGGTGATGATCTCCAGCACATCTTTCGCCAGGTCTTCCTCAAAGGTCGTATCTTCACCCTGGTTGAGAATCACCACCTCGACCTCCCTGGCTTCGCAGATGGCAAAGACCAACTCGGCCCCGAAGCCTCTGGTACCGTTGGTACCTGTAGCGCCATTCCCCCGGATTGCCAATGCTGCCATTGCATGGTCGTTCTCTCTTGTCGAACTGACCCGAATCTCTTTCGTCCTCAGAACGGTGGCGGAGGCTCCGTACCGCCGGAAGCAGGTGCGGGACTCGGCACCGCGGCCCCGGGTGCTTTCTTCCACACTGTCTTGAGCCCCAAGGCGATGGCGCCCGCCAAGACCAGGAGGCCAATGCCCAAGAGCGGTCGATAGACGATCCAGGCGATGGCGATGACCACCAGAGAGACGGAAGCGGAGATGATGAAGGCGACAATCCCGGTGCCGGTGGCCACGATGCTGCCGGCCATGGGCAACACGCTCGCCAGCACCGAGAGCGGCTTGAGCACCATCGTGAGGCCAAGGAACATCAGGAGCCCGCCGACGAACCGAAGAACCCAGGTCAGGAACGTGTTCGCGGCCATCGCGTCACTGAAGACCTCGTCGGCGGCGGCAACGCCGCTACGGACGAAAAGGAGCGGCCGTCCGGCCTGGGTCGGGTATGCGGTAAAGCTGTCTCCGGTCTGGCGCCCGACCACGGTGGCGGCGCCGGCGGGCGCCTGCGAAAAAGTGATGCGTACATCGCCGACTGCGGGACTCGCGGGGTCGGCACCGCGAAAGAGCGCGCCGTTGTGGATTCCAAATCCCGCGCGCGCGCTTGCAGGCACCGCGTCGAGGTGCTCGTCGGTCAAATGGATTGGCTGGAAGCTCGTGAAGCGAGTCAGGTGCGCACTCGTCAGCTGAAACGCGCCGAAACCCGCTGTCGAAGGGTGCCGAGTCATTTCGGGATAAGGCATTTCCGTCGGGTTCCGGTAGCCCGGATCGTTGAAGCTCGATGACCGGATCAGGTTCGACGACCATTCCTGCCGGTAAGAATAGGTGGTCACCCGCTCCTCGGTGCCGCCCACGGACGTGCGCGTCTGCGTGGTGCTGTCTTCACGCCACTGAAACATCTCCACCGTGCGCTTGAGGCCGGTTGCGGAGTGCGCCACGATCCCGAAAATATCGTCCGTCAGAGCCTCGTCCACCTCCACGGTCGCAATCACATGCACGAGCGCACCCTCGTGGGCTGGATCCACGACGTCCGCACTCACCGACACCACGGCCGCCGCCCCTTCCTGTAGCGACTTGGCGGTCTTCACCGCGCGGCCCTCGTTGAGGAAGAGAACGGGGAAAGAGATGGCGATCAGCAAGAACCCGAGGAGGATCCCCTTGATCGAATCCCCCAGCCGCTGGAAGACATTGCGGCGGGTTATGACGACGTTGCTATTCATGGCGGTTAATTTCTCCTGATGCCAAGGCAGTGCAGAGCCAAACGCGAAGCACCGTGCTTTAGAAATCGACCTCCATAAACAGATAGGTGCGATTGATGTTCATCCGGTGCCAATCGTCGTAATGGCGCAAGTGTCGGAATTCCGGCAAATCCGCCAGGCGTGTCACCACTTCGTCCAGAGTTTCCCAGTGCGACAGACCTTCCTTGACCTCACGCACCAGCATGGCCAGGTAATCACCGGTATCCCGCTGCGCCGTAGCCAGATCGGTGGCCTCACCGTGGCCGGGGACGATCACTGTCGGCTCCCAGGAAGCCATCATCTCGAAGGCCTTGAGCTGTTCCACCGGATTGCTCCAGGGATGAATGCCCAGCATACGCTCGGTATAGACCACGTCACCGGCGAACACCACGCCATGGTCGGGCAGGTGCAGGAGGATATCCCCGGGGAAGTGGGCGTCGCCGGCATAAACCATCCTGAAGCGCACCCCGCCCAACTCGAATTCATGATCATCAGCGGCGATGGGCACCGGCGAGGGACGCGGCTCGGTCCCCGCCATGACGGCTTCACCCAGAGTGGTCGTCAGACGCTCCAGGTGCTGCCGGGCGAACGCTGCCTGGGTGGAGGCGGTGCGTTCCAGTGCCAGGATCTCTGCTCCTTGGGAGAGGAAGTGGTCGTTGCCCAGCCAGCGGTGATCCTGACTGCCCAGATTGATCACGTGGGTAATGGGCTGGTCGGTCAGTCCAGCCACGGCCTGCTCGATGCGCTGAGCCACGTGGCGACTGGGACCACTATCGATCAGTACCACCCCCTCGTTGGTGATCACGAAACCCACATTGTTGTTCATGCCTTGGTTGGCCGGGGTTCGGTTTTCCAGTGAGCCGTAAAAGTAATGGATCTGCTCCGTGATAGCCCGTGGCTCGAGGATGTGTTCGATGGGGCGGTCCTGATCCGCCATGGTTGCGGCGAAGGGGGAGATCAACAGGCCACCAACCAGGGCGAGGGAAAGTACAGGGGCACGGAAAAGCATGCTTTTCCGCGGCAGTATCGCCGTCTGCCAACACTCGGAAATGACGCTGGTATCAAGGAACATTATTCGACCCTCGGCGGTTCTCCTGGACCCCAATGGCCCCGTCACCACCATCGTGACGACTGCGCCCGGGGTGTGCGCCAACATCATGCACGAACTCTCGACTACATGCAGCTTGAATTGCGTTTTTTGGGCGCCCCACGCCCCCGTTTTCTTGTATCGTGTGGCCTTTCTTCCCATCGACCAGAGATCCAAGATAACTCCATGACGAACAAGAAGAAGATCACCATCATCGGTGCCGGCTTTTCCGGCATGGCGGCGGCGGCCACCCTGGCCCGGGAAGGGATGGACGTGACCGTGATCGAACGCCACGACATCCCCGGCGGACGGGGGCGGCAGTTCTCGGCGCAAGGGTTCACCTTCGACATGGGACCCAGCTGGTACTGGATGCCCGATGTGATCGATGACTTCTTCGCCCGCTTTGACCGTCGGGTGTCGGACTATTTCGAGCTCAGACGGCTGGACCCGTCCTATCGGATCTATTTCGGCAAGGAGGATTACGTGGAGATCCCCGCCAGCATGGAGGCAGCAGAAGCCCTGTTCGAGAGCATCGAACCCGGCGCCGGGGCGCAGCTGCGGGCCTTCATGCAGGAGGCCGAGGTGAAGTACACCGTGGGCATCGGCGAGTTCGCCAACAAGCCCTGTCTGTCCATCATGGAGTTCGCCCAGCTGCGGCTGCTCAAGTATCTGTTTTCCATGCACCTGCTGCGCTCCTTCCGCAGCCACATCAGCCGCTACTTCAAGAGTCCCCGCATCCAGCGCATGCTGGAGTTCCCAATCCTGTTCCTGGGGGGGACGGGCCGCACCACCCCGGCCCTGTACAGCATGATGAACTATGGTGATATCAAGCTGGGCACCTGGTATCCCATGGGGGGCATGCACCAGCTGGCCCGGGCCATGCACCGGCTGGCGGAGGAACAGGGGGTGACGTTCCACTTCAGTACCGAGGCCACCCGCATCGACACCCGGGACGGCAAGGCAGTGGCGGTGGAGACGAACCAGGGGCGGTTCGAGGCGGATTTCATCATCGCCTCCGGCGACTATCACCACATGGAACAGGTCCTGCTGCCCCGGGAGGCCCGCACCTACGACCCGGCCTACTGGGACAAGCGGGTCATGTCCCCCTCCTCCCTGATCTTCTACATGGGGGTGAACAGGAAGCTGGAGGGGCTGTTGCACCACACCTTGCTGTTCGATGCGGATTTTGAGGCCCATGCGGCGCAGATCTATGAAGATCCCCAGTGGCCCACGGAACCCTCCCTGTACATCAATGTCACTTCCCAGACCGACCCTTCCGTGGCACCGGAAGGCCAGGAAAACCTCATGGTCCTGATCCCGGTGGCCCCGGGGCTGGAGGATACCCAGGCCGTGCGCGATCGTTACTACACCCTCATCATGGACCGCATCGAGGCCATCACCGGCCAGTCCATCCGCGAGCATGTGGTGTATTGCCGCAGTTATGCCCAGAATGACTTCACCGAGGACTATCATGCCTTCAAGGGCAATGCCTACGGCCTGGCCAACACCCTGATGCAGACCGCCTTCCTCAAGCCCCGCATGCAAAGCCGCAAGCTGGACAACCTGTACTTTGCCGGCCAGCTCACCGTGCCGGGACCAGGGGTGCCCCCCACCATCCTTTCCGGGACCATCGCCGCCGGCGAGATCCTGGGCCGTTGCGGAGCAAAGTGATGACCGAGATCGACCACCGACAGACCCGCCGTGACTACAGCCGGGGCAGCCTGCGCCGGGCGGACCTGGCCGCCGACCCCTTCGCACAGCTGGGCCGCTGGCTGGCGGACGCAGAGAACCAGCCCGATGCCACCGCCATGGCCCTGGCCACGGTGAATGACCACGGTCAGCCCTCCCAGCGCATGGTCCTGCTCAAGCATCTGGATACTCGGGGGCTGTGCTGGTATTCCGATACCCGCAGCCAGAAGGGGCGGGAGCTGGCCCACAATCCCCGCGCCTGTCTGCTGTTCTACTGGGCGCCGCTGGAGCGGCAAATTCGGGTGGAGGGGATCGTGGAGCGTCTGACCGAGGCGGAGGCGGAGGCGTATTTCCGCAGCCGCCCGCCGGGCAGCCGACTGGCGGCGGCGGCCTCGCACCAGAGCGCCCCCATCGCCGGCCGGGATGAACTGGAGGCCCGGCTCAAGGCGGTGCAGGAACGCCATCCGGACGGGGACGTGCCCAGGCCGGAAAGCTGGATCGGTTTCCGGCTGGTGCCGGAGGCCTTCGAGTTCTGGCAGGGCCGGGATAACCGGCTCCATGACAGGTTCCGCTACCACCGGGATGAGGCGGGCTGGGGGCTGACCCGGCTGATGCCGTAAGCCTCAGTCGGCCAGCACCAGCCGGGTGCCGAAGGGGGGTTCGGCGTCCTCAAAAGCCGCCGAGACCACCCACAGCACGGGCCAGCCGGGCCGAAACCCGGCCGGCCCCTGCAGGTCCGTGAGCACTACCCCCATGTCGGGCCGGTAGCGATCCGCAGCCTGCAGCAGAGGGGTAAAGTCCGTGCCCCCGCCCCCTTCAAAGACGATATCCCGCAGGTTGGATACCCCCGGCTCCAGCACCTCCACCGCGCGCACCCGGGTATCGCCGATGACTACTACCAGGCGGGATTCCGTGCGCCGGGTGATGGCCTCGATCTCGGTGGCGAAACGGCCCAGCAGGGCCTCGTCGATGGAGCCGGACACGTCCACCACCAGCACCAGACGGGGCACCGAGGCGGCGGTGACCATACCCGGTTCCCAGGGCATGCGTCGCCCCCCCGGTGCCCGACCCCGATTGGCCAGGTAGGACCGGGAGGGCCGGGACCAGGACACTTCCGGTCGGCGGGCCAGTCCCCGGCTGACCCGGGTACGCAGCACCTGTTCCCAGGGCACCTTCACCCGGGGCAGATCGGCGATGAGACCCCGCAGCATGGAAAAGTCTCCGTCCCCGGCGTGGGCTCGGGTGATGCGCTGCGCCCATTCCCGGCTCTGCTCCGCCACGGTTTCCGGTTTGAGGGCATCCTCGTCGGAGGGCAGTAGATCCCGGAGGATATCCGCCCCCAGTTGACGGGTCCGAGCCGCCCGGGCGCCGTCTTCCATGGCCTGGGCCTGACCGCCCTGCCCTTCCCGGGCGGGTCCCGAGCCGCCGTCACCCTCCCGGGATGACTGACTGGATTGCCGGGAAGACGAATCACTACTGGGCCGACGGTCGTCGATCTGGCGATAGAGGCGTTCCACGTCCCATTCCAGCAAGGATTTTTCCTCGCTCTGCTGGATCTGCAACACGTCGCCCAATAGGCTGGACAGGGTGACGGAACCCTTGGGCAGGGCCATCCAGGTGAGGTGCCCGAGGCTACTGTTGACGATGGCGTCGGCGCAGATATTGAAGAGGTCCGGATCCACGCTGCCCCTCAGTCGGGCGATGGCCTGCATGCGCTGGGGGTGGCGCAGGGCCACATGCAACACCTGGTGGGCCACCAGGCCCACCTGCTGGGGGTGAGGCAGTCGTTCGAAGGCGGGGCCGTAGAAAATGGTATGGCCGTCGTTGGCGACGGTGATGGCCTCCCGGCCATCCGGCAGGTCACGGTGCTGCACCCACAGGGCCAGGCCACCCGTGGACGGCGCGAACTCCACCAGGGTCTGGATGGCACGGGTGCCCCGGTGGGTGGGGCCGGAGGTGAAGGCGGGTGTGTTCATCCCTCACGCTGTTCCATGTAGCGCCCGTAGACCGGGCTGCCCAGCACGGCATTCTCCAGCCCCAGGGACAGGGCCCGGTGCATGAGCAGTTCCATGGTGAGGGTCTGGGCTTCGCGGATGGGCAGGGGAACATCGCCGCGGATGTCCGGATACTGCTCCACGATCTCCAGGGCCCGGGCCATGCCGTGCTCCCCCGTCACCGCCGCCAGCAGGCCGTAAATCATGCCGTACAGGCCGTCCAGGGTGCGGGGCAGCAGGGCTGCTGTCTCCTTGCCGGGGGCGGCGTCCAGCAAACGGGTGACGTCCACCCCGGCCTGGATTTCCCGCAACACACCGAAGAATTCCGCCGCGTTGGCGGCGCCGATGCGTCCCTGGACGAACAGGCGCTTGGCACTGTCCGACATCCCCGACTTGAGCACGTTGGAGATATCCTCCCAGCCCCGGGGACTGGCGCCGATCAGGTAGTCGTTGGCCAGCTGGGTCTGGGTGTCGTCCAGCTTGTCGGCGCGCACCTTGAGGTAAGCCATGACCTCGGGGGCGAATCCCCGTGCCAGGGCATGTTCCAGAAAGGCATCGATCACCGTCTGCACGTTGAAATGGAACATGCGGTCCGCCAGGGCCGTGCCCATGTCGTGGCTCACGGCGCCGTGGAAGCGGGCGTTACCGGCCGCCACCACCATCCAGCCTTCGGGCAGGTGGTAATGGCCGACACGGCGGTCCAGGATCAGGGAATAGGCGGAGATCTGCAGGCGCTGGTCTGCGGCGGTCAGTTCGTCCAGGAACAGGATCCCTTCGGGCGTATCGGCCTCGGGCAGGAATTCCGGCGGGAACCAGACGGTGCGGGACTGCTGTTCGTCGGCGTAGATGGCGCCGCGAATGTCCACCGGTTCGATGGTGGTCAGGCGCAGATCCACCAGGGGGACATCATAATGCCGGGCCAACTGAGCAATGATGGAGGATTTCCCCACCCCCCGGGTCCCCCACAGCATGGAGGCCCGGCGCCGCAGCACCGGATCGGCATATTGCTCGATCAGGGCCTGCTTGGCCGCGGCGATGGAAACTGCGGGGATGTTCATGGGGTTGCCTTGCATGCGTTATATCCGTCCTCGGGGTTGATCGTTTGGGACTGTGCCATATCGGCTCAGGCATCGGTATCCCGGGTCCAGGCGGGCAGGTCCAGGGGTCTGGGCGGGGGCGGGATCTCCAGTACCGGGACCTCCCGCGACCAGCTCCAGAAGACCGCCAGCAGCAGGACCGGGGGAATGCCGGTGGTCCACAGGGGCAAGGGCTCTTCGCGGCCCAGACCCAGCAGGTAAAGCACCGGCACCAGCGCCAGGATGCCCAGTACCCCCTGGACCGGGAGGCTGCGACGAAAGACCACCTGCCAGCGCCGACGCAGGAAGCGGGCATGAAAATCCTCGGGAGGACGGGAGAAGATCGCCACCAGATGGGAAATGGTCTGGGCAAACTTGTTTTCCGCGTCCTCGGAACGCTCGGGTTCCCGATGGGCCAACTTGATCGTGGACTTCCAGCCGCTGTCGGTGGCCTGCAGGGGACGCCAGGCCCGGCCTCGCACGGCCAGCAGATCGGCGGGCAGGGCCACCTCCCCGGCGGATGGTTTTTCCAGCACCAGCTTGGCCGGCAGACCTTCCACCTGGCGGGCGTCCAGGGTCAGGCGTCGACCGGCCACCACGGCCTCTCCGCCCGCAAAGCGCATGGGCCAGATTTCCCCGCCCTGCAGACGGCGCCGCGCCACCCGCCGGACGCGGTAATCCAGGGCCGCCAGCACGCTATCCACCCGCATGAACTGCTGCGCCGGGGCCACCTTGGTGAGCTGCCGGTAGACCCCTTCCACCGTGGGTCCTTCCACCTCCAGCCTGGCCTTGAGTCCCGAGGCATGGGTCAGGGTCCGGACCAGGCGGAACTGGTCGGCCTTCGGGTTTTCCAGGGTGAGGGTTTCCGTTAGGGTCAGGCCGGCCAGACCCACCGAGTCGTGCTCAATGGGCTGGAAGACCAGGGTCCGTGCCTGCCGGTCCGTGGCCGCCAGATCCACCCGGCGGCCATCCCGTGAAAAGGGTGCCACCAGTTTGAGAATGTCATGATGGGTCAGTGGGATCACCTTCCCTCCTTCGCCCTGTTCCGGATTTTGCTCCGGTGTTGGATCGGCGCCCACCATCCAGCGCAGCGTGGCGCCGAGGGGCATGGCTTTTCTGACTGTCATAGTACGATATGTTTCCCCATGAATGTGCTGACCCTACCGTCACTCCTGCGAAAGCGGGAGTCCAGAGGTTCTGCACGCACTGGATTCCCGCCGGCGCGGGAATGACGGCGGTTCCAAAGGCCGGAATGACAGTCCGGATTCAGGAATCATTTTTTCCAGCATATCCCTAAAGTCGCTCAAGAGACTGCCGCTACAGTCAGCATACCCATCATTCCCGGAGTTCACCGTGGTCAAGATCAACACACCCGTCACGGTCCTTCCCAACACCCCCGACTTCAAGGCCAGAAATCAGGGGATGTCCCAGGCCGGTGGCCGTACCGACAGCGACAGCACCCGCGCACTCTCGAATCTGCAGACCCGTATCCTGGAGGCCCTGGCCAAGCACACGCCCGGGATGAACGCGGCCGGTTTCAAGCAGCTCAAGGCAGAGGATTACACCCCGGACAAGGTGGCCGACCGGATCACCCAGTTCGTGGAAATGGGCCTGGCCAACGCCCGCGCCCGCGGGGCTTCCGAAGAACAGCTTCAGTCCATGTACGACAGCGCCATGAAGGGCGTCGAACGGGGCTTCAGGGAGGCCAGGGAGATCCTGGACGGCCTGAACCTGCTCAACGGCCGCATCGCCGAACAGGTGGACGAAACGCAGCGGCTCACTTTCGAGGGCCTGGCGGCCCTGGCACCCAATGGGCAGGGGCAGTCCCTGTCGTCCCTGACCAATTTGTCGGTGATGCAGCGTTACAGTCGCGCCGAGAGCCTGGAGCTGACCCTGACCACCCGCGAAGGCGACAAGGTGACCATCCAGTTCCAGAGCGCCACCGACATCCAGGCCCGAGGCGGGATGCGCAGCGACGGCAATCAGTCCATGCAATGGCTGGACGTGAGCCGGGCCGAACAGAGCGGCTATCGGTTCTCGGTGCAGGGTGATCTCAATGCCCAGGAACTGGAGGCCATCGAGAACCTGGTGCGGGATGTCAGCAACCTGGCCAATGAGTTCTTCAACGGGGATGTGCAAAAAGCCTTCGACATGGTCCCCGATCTGCGTTTTGACGGCAGCCAGCTGGCCTCCATGGATCTGAGCATGACCCGGGTGGAGCAGTATTCCGCCGCCGCGCGGTATCAGCAGACCCAGCAGATCGAGGAAGGCGAACGTGCCCGGCCCGGCCTGCGCCTTGGTCAGCTCATGCGGGAGATGCAGGAGCAGTTCAACCGCTCCGTGCTGGCATTCCTGGATCGTCCCCAGGAAGAGGCGGGGCGGATCATGTCCGCGCTGGTGCAGCAGGATGTGCGGTTCCTTGAAGCCGGTGAATCCCAGCAGGCGCGGTTCCGGGAGAATCTGGATCGACTGTTGGGTGCCTTGCTCCGGCAGGAAGTGGATGGGATGTCTGATCAGAGTTGAAGGCCTATCCGAAATCCGTCATTCCCGCCTGCGCGGGAATGACGGAGGTTGAAGCTGAAGTGACGGAGGGGGAGCAGGGAGTGACGGGCGGGGAAATCGGGAGTGACGAGAGGGGCCACCGGAGGTTCACGGCCGCCGATTGCGCCCCAGGCCGGACAGTGGATCCACGTCCCGCCAACCCATGAACAGCAGGGTGAACAGTCCACCATGGAAGAACAACGACGCCACCCCCAGATGCGATAACTGCCAGACCATGGCCGTGGCTCCGGCCATGGCCGCCACCCCCAGGGCATACCCCAATAGATACCGACGGTCCACGGGCCTCAAAAGTCGCCAACTCACGAGTGTCAGCGCACCCAGGGTCAGCAGCGTCTTGAGCCCGGCAAACCCCTTCAGCAGGGCCGCCGTATCGGCGTCAACGGCCCGTGGCGCTGCCGGGTCACCCAGTGCCAGCACCAGCAACACAGCCAGCAGAGCCCCGCCCCAAGGCAGCAGCAGGCACCCGTGGAGGACGCCGCGAGAGTGTTCGGCGATGATGGATTTCATGACATGCCCTCATCAGTCAATGATGAGGTTGGACCGTGGGCAGCGGGGAAAGTGGCATCGGTAAGGGGATCAGTGGCCGCCTTCCCTGCCCGGCTCCGACATTTGTCGACGCCGCAAATCCTCATAGTGACGGCCGGCGCAGTAATCGATCTTCCAGAAATACAGCAGGTTGATCAGGCGCCGCAGCAGGCACCATCGCCAGTCACCTTCGGTGCAGAGGCGATACGCCTTGCCCGGCAGGGATTCCGGCAACGCCTGGTGTGATGGTTCAACCTTCGGGGATTCCGTCATGTCGGGATCGTCCTGGGGACAAGACAGTTGTCGAGCAGGCTACCGCCAGCCCTTCTCCGGGTCAAGATCCGCTCTCTCGCAAAAAGAGGGCCGTGCCTGGTTTTTATGGGCGGGGCTTGTGGGAGCGGCCCTTGGCCACGAATGTCAAACAAAGGCTTCCCAAAGGCCCCTCCCACAGGGAACTTGTCAGAGGCCCAGACGCTCCGCCACGAAGTCGGCGTCCTTGTCACCACGGCCGGAGAGGTTGATGAGGAAGCGGGTGCCGGGTTCGGCTTCCCGGGCGGCCTTCATCACCCAGGCCACCGCATGGGCGGATTCCAGGGCGGGAATGATCCCCTCCAGACGGGACAGGCTCATGAAGGCGTCCAGACAGGCCTCGTCATCCTGGGCATGATATTCGGCGCGGCCGATGTCCTTGAGATAGCTGTGCTCGGGACCCACGGAGGGGTAATCCAGGCCGGAGGCGATGGAATACACCGGCTGCGGCTCACCGGCCTCGTCCTGCAGCATGTAGGAATGGAAACCGTGCATGGTGCCCGGCGTGCCGTAGGTCAGGGTGGCGGCATGGTCGCCCAGTCCCAGACCGCGCCCGCAGGGCTCCACGCCCACCAGACGCACCCCCAGATCCTTCATGAAACCGGAGAACAGACCCATGGCATTGGAACCCCCGCCCACGCAGGCCACCACATAGTCCGGCAGCTCGCCCTTGAGGGCCAGGAACTGCTCCCGTGCCTCGCGGCCGATGATGGACTGGAAGTCCCGCACCATCATGGGGAAGGGATGCGGCCCCACCACGGAACCGATGGCATAGAAGAAGTTCTGCGGATCCTTCATGTATTCCTCGAAGGCGCTGTCCACGGCGTCCTTGAGGGTGCGGGTGCCGGTTTCCACGCTGATCAGCTTGGCACCCAGGATCTTCATCTTGGTGACGTTGGGGTGTTCCTTCTCGATGTCCACGGCACCCATGTGGATCTCGCAGGGCAGGCCCACCAGGGCGCAGGCGGTGGCCATGGCCACGCCATGCTGGCCGGCACCGGTTTCGGCGATCACCTTGGTCTTGCCCATGTGCTTGGCCAGCAGGGCCTCCCCCAGGGCATGGTTGATCTTGTGGGCACCGGTGTGGTTCAGGTCTTCCCGCTTGAGGTAGATCTCGGCCCGGCCACCGCAATGGGCGCTCAGGCGCTTGGCGTGATAAATGGGACTGGGACGACCGACGTAATAGGTATACAGCTCCGCCAGTTCGTTCTGATAGGCCTCGGTCCGGCGGATGGCCAGAAAAGCCTCGGCGATCTCATCCATGATGGCCTTGAGATGGGGAGGCACCGCCTGACCGCCGTAAGGACCAAAACAGCCATTGGCATCGGGGGTGGGCTGTTCGAGCAGGGCTTGCAGATCGGTGGCCGGGGCTTTGTTCATGGATGTCTACTCTCGTTCAAAATCGGCGATGGAGTCAAAACTGGATCAAAGAGGCTGTCAACGACCCGTAATGCTAACCGCCCTGCCCCGACCTGAACAGTGCCGGCTGCCATGGCGGCTTCCCGCCTGAAACCATAATGAAAATACGGTATTTGCTTATCACCAAATAGATTCATGTTATGCTGCACCGCTACATCACCGTCTGATTGAGCCTGCGCCATGCCGCAACATCGCCCACTGCTCGAAGATGACTTCCAGGACAAGATCCTGGACCCGGCCCAGGAGCGGGCCTGGCAGCATTTGCAGCGCATCCTGGATGCGCTGCAGGCCGCCCCGCCCCGCCCTCCCGCCCGCAGTCATGCCATCACCCGCTGGCTGCGCCGGACACCCGCACCCGCCGAACCCGTGCGCGGCCTCTATCTCTGGGGCGATGTGGGTCGCGGCAAGACCTTCCTGGTGGACCGGTTCTTCGAGGCACTGCCCCTGGAAGACAAGCTGCGTCTGCACTTTCACCGTTTCATGCAGCGGGTCCATGCCGAACTCAAGACCCTCAAGGACCAGCCCGATCCCATCCGCGTCGTCAGCCGCCGACTGGCCACGGCGCGGGTGCTGTGCCTGGACGAATTCTTCGTCTCCGACATCACCGATGCCGTGCTCCTGCATCGCCTGCTGGCGGGGCTGATGGAGAACGGGGTGACCCTGATCACCACCTCCAACATCCCGCCCCGGGAGCTGTACAAGGACGGCCTGCAGCGGGACCTGTTCCTACCCGCCATCGACATCCTGCAGCGCCATCTGGAGGTGGTCCATCTGGACGGGGCCGTGGACTACCGGTTGCGGGCCCTGGAACAGGCCGAGATCTACCACGCCCCACTGGATGACACCGCCGACGCGCGACTCCACGAGGCCTTCCTGTCCCTGGCGCCGGAACCCGGCACCCAGGGGGGAACACTGACCGTGGAAGGACGGGACATCCCGGTGCAAAGGCTGGCCGACGGCGTGGTCTGGTTCGATTTCAAGGATATCTGCGACGGCCCCCGCAGCCAGCTGGACTACGTGGAAATCGCCCGGGAATTTCACACCGTGCTGATCTCCCGGCTGCCGGTCATGGATGCCGCCATGGAAAATGCCGCACGACGGTTTCTGGCCCTGGTGGACGAGTTCTATGATCGCAAGGTCAAGTTGATCGTCTCGGCCGAGGTCCGACCCGAACAGATCTACCAGGGGCAGCGACTGCGGTTCGAATACCAGCGCTGTGTCAGCCGCCTGCTGGAGATGCAGTCGCGGGCGTACCTGGCCAGCCCGCATCTGCCCTGACGGGGATCATTTGATCCCGGCGGGACATTATTTTAATGTCCCCCCTTATCCGGACTGAACGCAGGGATTCACCGATTGACCGTCCAGCCGGTACTCACCCATAGCGGCCAAGGCGTTTCACCATGCTGATCAAGCATCCTGACGATCATTCCCACCATGCAGAAGTGCTCCACGGACTGATGGAGTCCTATCCCGGGCAGGCGGACGAGATTCATCGGGAACTGCTGCAGGTGCAGCTCCGGGAATCCATCCACATGTTCGCCGAACTGCTGGAAATGCAGATGGACCCCCTGGACGAGAACGTGGTGATCCTGCATGACCTGCGCCTGGAACACGAGGGCCGGTTCGTGGAGTTTGATCACCTGCTCATCAACCGCAACCTGCAGATCACCCTGGTGGACTCCGTCCTCGTCGGCTGCGGTTCCCTGCGGATCACCGCAGCCGGTGACAGCCTGATCTGGTCCGAAGAGAACAACCGCTGGCTGACCGCGTACCGGCAACCGCTCCAGGAACTGGAGGAAAAGGCGCAGATCCTGGGGCAGATCCTGGATGCGGGCTGGTGGCCCAAGCGGATGGGCATCCGTCTGGCCCACCCCATCGAAACCTGCCTGGTACTGGACGATCATGACCGGATCGTGCTGGATGACCCGGATACCTACGCTTCCCGGGTCATCAAGATGGGGGATTTCCTGCCCTGGTACAGCAAACAGCGGATGAAGACGCCCATCACCCAGGGAGCGAAGGCCCTCATGCAACGGGCGGTCAACCGGGTGGATCTGAACAGCCTGGAACGGATCGGCTTCGATCTGGCGGATCGGCACCATGCCGCGCCGCTGGACTATTACGAACGTCTGGGTCTGGATCAGGTGGCGCCGATATCTCCGGACGACCATCCGGCGCCGGAGGAAGAAGAGATGGCAGACATCCCGGCCATCGAGACGCCGGCCGTCGAACCCGAACCCGAACCCGAACCCGAACCGGAGCCGGAGCCGGAGCCGAAACCCCAACCCAGGACGGCGGCAGGAAAGAAGAACACCGCGCCCGCCGACGAGGATCGCCAGCCCTCATCCCGCATCGCCGCGGCACTGAAGCTGAAGACCCCCGAGTTCCTCGCCGAGATGGAATCCCGGGGTCTGCTGAAAAAGAATCAGAAGGATCAGCTGGAACTGACCCCGGCCGGACGCAAGCTCGGCGGCAAGGTCAAGGGACGCGGCGGCAACCGCTCGTTTTCCTGGCCCAAAGCCGCGGTGGAGGCCCTGTTCCAGAATCCGGAATCAGAGCAAGAAAAATAGACTTGAGACAATCCAGATACCGATGGTACGGGCTCGTTCGGATCATGACCGGTATACTTTCAGTTGGATGCCGCCATAGAGTCCGGTCACATGGACAAGCCCACTGTCCTGATTGTTGATGACGAACCCGTCAACCTGTCCCTGCTGACGGAGTTGCTGCGTGCCGATTATCGCGTCAGAGCGGCCAGCTCGGGGCGCCACGCGCTCAAGGCGGCAGCCTCCAGTCCCCTTCCGGATCTCATCCTGCTGGATGTGATGATGCCGGAGATCAACGGCTACAGTGTCTTGAAAACCCTTCGGGCCCGGCCCGATACCCGGGATATCCCGGTCATCTTTCTCACCGCCCTGAGTGATGCCGTCGACGAGGAACGGGGCCTGGAATGCGGTGCCAACGATTACATCACCAAGCCCATCAAGCCCGCCGTGCTGCGTGCCAGGGTACGCACTCAGCTGGACGTAAAGCGGGCCCGCGATTTTCTGCAGAACAAGAACGACTATCTGGAGGCGGAGATCGCACGCCGGATGCTGGATCACGAAATCGCCCAACAGGTCGGTATCCGCGCCCTGGCACATCTTGCGGAAACCCGTGATCCCGAAACCGGCAACCACATCCTGCGCACCCAGGTCTATGTGAGGCTGCTGGCGGAAAAGCTCGGGGACCATCCCCGTTTCGCGTCCCAACTCACTCCCGCCAACATCGAACTCCTGACCAAGTCAGCGCCCCTGCATGACATCGGCAAGGTGGGCATCCCGGATGCCATCCTGCTCAAACCCGGCCCGCTCACGGAAGATGAATGGCAGATCATGAAGACTCACGCCCGACTGGGCTTTGATGCCATCGAGCGGGCGGAGGCCGACGTGGAACGTCCGGTTCCCTTTCTCATCCTGGCCAAGGAGATCGCCCGCTGGCACCATGAAAATGGGACGGCAGCGGTTATCCGGACGGTCTGGCCGGAGATGACATTCCGGTATCGGCCCGGATCATGGCGGTGGCGGACGTCTTCGATGCCATGACCTCGCCCCGGGTCTACAAACCGGCCCTCCCCATGACCGAGGCCCGCGACTTCATCGGCGATGCCCGTGGCCGCCATTTTGATCCCGACGTCACGGATGCCTTCATGGCCGTCTATGATGAGTTCGCGCGCATCGCCCATCGCCATTCCGATGCCGAACCCCCACCTCCATGAACCATGAATCCCTGCTGCTTGAGGCACGCGGAGACCTGTCCTGGGTCATCCTGATCTTCATGGCCATCCTGATGGGCCTTCTGGTGGCCACGGCCACGGCCATGTTGCTGAACCAGCGCCGCCGTCTGCAGCTGGAACGGGCCATCAGCCGGGAAAAGGCAGACAGTCTGGCCGTGGCCGAACAGCACCAGCAGCAGCTCAAAGCCTCGGAGTCCCGCCTGCGGGAGCGGGAAGAATTGCTGCGACAGTTCATCGAGCATGCCCCCGCGGGTCTGGCCATGTTCGACCAGGACATGCGCTATCTGGCCACCAGCCGCCGCTGGCGGGACACCTACGGCCGCGGCGAACAGGAAATCCCGGGGGTGTATCATTACGACGTCTTCCCCGAGATCAGCGAGGCCTGGAAAGCCGTCCATCGGCGCGGACTGGCCGGCGAGATCGTCCGTGCCGAGGAAGACCGGTTCGAGCACGCCGACGGCACCGTTCAATGGCTGCGCTGGGAAGTACGCCCTTGGCGCCATGACGGCGGCAGCGTCGGCGGCATCATGATCCTGTCGGAGGACATCACCGAACGTCACCATCAGGCCCGGACCCTGCGCCTGCTGGCGCGGCGGGCCGAGGCCCTGCTCCAATTACCCAAGACGGCCGAGATTCTTGACGAGAATACCTTTCTGCAACACACCCTGACCATCGCGGAGGACCTGACCGAAAGCGGTATCGGTTTCATCCATTTCGTGCATGAGGACGGCGACCGGATTGATCTGGCGGCCTGGTCGGAACAGACCCTGGCCCGGTTCTATCGGACCGAGATCAAACGACATCACGCGTTGAGCCAGGCCGGTCCCTGGGCGGATGCCGTGCGTCGGAAGGCACCGGTGATCATCAACGACTATGCCGGCCACGGAGACAGGGACGGTCTGCCGCAAGGCCATTCCCCCCCGCGACGGATACTGGTCGTGCCGGTGATCGAACAGGACCGCGTGGTCATGCTGGCCGGTGTGGGTAACAAGCCAACCGATTACACCGATACCGACACGGAAACCCTGCGACTGATTGCCGAGCAGGCCTGGCACCGGGTGCAACGCCGGCGATCGGAAAATCACCTGCGCCAGCTTTCCCTGGCCATCGAGCAAAGCCCCGATAGCATCGTCATCACGGATCTACAGGCGCGCATACTGTATGTCAACGAGGCGTTTCTGCAGACCACGGGATACACCCGCGATGAAGTCCTGGGGCAGAACCCGCGCATCCTGCAGTCCGGCAAAACCCCGCCGGACCATTATCAGGACATGTGGCGACATCTGACCCAGGGACAACCCTGGAAGGGGGAGTTTTACAACCAACGCAAGAACGGCACGGAGTACATCGAATTCGGCCATGTCGCCCCGCTTCGACAGCCGGACGGCGGCATCACTCACTATGTCGCGGTCAAGGAAGACATCACCGAAAAGAAACGCACCGCGGCGGAACTCGATCGCCACCGGCACCAGTTGGAAAATCTCGTGGCTGAGCGTACGGCGCAACTGGAGGATGCCCGTCGGCGAGCCGATTCCGCCAATCAGGCCAAGAGCGCCTTCCTGGCCAACATGACCCACGAGATCCGCACCCCGCTTAATGCCATCGTGGGCCTGGTACACCTGTTGCGCACAGGCGACGCCACCCCCGCGCAACGGGAAAAACTGAACAAGGTGGACAGTGCCGCCCATCACCTGCTTTCCATCATCAGCGACATCCTGGACATTTCCAAGATCGAAGCCGGCAAGTTCAGCCTGGATCAACAGGATTTTCACCTCTCCGCCATCCTGGATCATGTGCGCTCGGTGATCTCCGAGACGGCGCGCGCCAAGGGTCTCACCCTGAAGACCGAAACCGACTCGGTACCCGTCTGGCTGCGAGGCGATCCGGCCCGACTGCGTCAGGCGCTGCTCAATCTGGCGGGCAACGCGGTGAAATTCACGGAACAGGGAACGATCACCTTGCGCGCCCGACGGCTATCGAGCCGGGGGGACACGGTTCGGGTCCGCTTCGAGGTGGAAGATACCGGCATTGGGATCGAGGCAAGCCGCCTGGACCTGCTGTTTCAGCCCTTCGAGCAGGCGGATACTTCCATCACCCGAAAATACGGCGGAACCGGCCTTGGCTTGGTGGTCACCCGTCGACTGGCGGAGCTCATGGGGGGAGGCGCCGGCGCCCGCAGCGAACCCGGCAAGGGCAGCCTGTTCTGGTTTGATGTCAGGCTCCATCAAGGTCGTGCCCGCGGTACCGTCGCCGACGATCAGGGAAACGAGAGCATCCCCGCCGCGGAGCGTATCAGGCAACATGCCGGCAAGCGGGTGCTGCTGGTGGAGGATAATCCCATCAATCAGGAAGTGGCCGCGGAGCTTCTGCACCGGGTCGGCCTTTCGGTGGACAGCGCACGGGATGGGGCTGAGGCCCTGACCATGGCGTCGACGACGGACTATGACCTGATCCTGATGGATGTCCACATGCCCGACATGGATGGCCTGACCGCCACCCGTTGCATCCGTGCCCTGCCCGGCCGCAATGACCACCCCCCCATTCTGGCCATGACCGCCAATGTGTTCGAGGAAGACCGACGCACCGCCCTGGCGGCGGGGATGAATGACTTCATTCCCAAGCCCGTGGACCCGGAGCTGCTTTACCGAACCATCGTGCGATGGCTGGATCCGGACACGCCGGATAACGCCGATGCAGAACCGGAGCAGGTGCGGGATCGTGATCCGATGCATGTGGCTCCCCGGGGACTGGCCACCGCCGCCGGCTACCATGCACGGTATCGGACGCTCATCCCCCGCTTCCTGGAATACCATGGTGAAGACCCTGTACTGTTCAGGGATCTGGCCGGGCGAAGGGACTGGGAGGCATTGAGCCGACGGGCCCATGCCCTCAAGGGGGCGGCCGCCAATCTGGGTGCCGATACCATCGCTGTCATTGCCCGCGAACTGGAACGGCTGGGACGGGACACACAGGACACGAAGATGCTCAACACCCTGTGCGAACAATTGCGGCAGACCCTGGACAGCCTGCGGGCCGGCTTCCCGGCCACCGATGCAGCCCTCTGCCGAGCGGATGCCGAAGACCACGACGCCAAGGCCCTGTCCGCTGAAGAGGGAGAGCGGGTACTGGATCGGATGGAAGCGCTGCTGGACAGTGACGACACCGACATCGTCGATGTCTATGAAGCACACCGTCACTGGCTGCACGGGACACTGGGGACGGAAGTCCAGGCGCTGCGGCGGCACATCGAACACTTCGACTACCCCGCAGCCCTGGCACTTCTCAGACACCTGCGCCGCTAGGCTCAGGCCACGGCGCGGGCCGCATCCCCGCGGGGATCACCACCGGTCAGACGCAGATCAAACCGTTCCTGCAGCACCTGGAACACGTCGGGGGTGATGAAGGCCGGCGGATTCGGCCCCAGGGTGATCCCCTTCACCCCCAGGCTCAACAGGGTCAGCAACACCGCCACCGCCTTCTGCTCGAACCAGCTGATCACCAGGGTCAGCGGCAGTTCGTTGACCCCGCAGTTCATGGCCTGGGCCAGGGCGGTGGCCACCCGGATGGCGCCGTAGGCGTCATTGCACTGCCCCATGTCCAGCAGGCGGGGGAAACCCAGGTGCTCGCCGTAGTCGTGGTCGCGGATGCGGTATTTGCCGCAGCCCAGGGTGAGGATGAAGGTATCCTGGGGCGTGGCCTCGGCATAGTCGCTGAAGTAGTTGCGGCCCTTGGCCGCGCCGTCGCAGCCGCCGATGACGAAGAAGCGACGGATCTGACCGGCCTTGACCGCGTCGAGCAGGGTCTCGGCATGGGCCAGCAGCACACTGTGATGGAAACCCACCACCGACTCACCGGTCACGGCATCGGGGCAAGGCGCGCAGCGCCGGGCGGCCTCGATCACGGCGGAGAAATCGTCACCCTCGATGCACTGTCCCTGGGGCACCGCCGTGGCCCGGGTGGTGAACAGGCGATCCCGATAACTTTCCGGCGGGATCAGCACGCAGTTGGTGGTGGCCAGGATGGCGCCGGGAAACTGGGCAAACTCCCGCTTCTGATCCTGCCAGGCGCCGCCGAAGTTGCCGGCCAGGTTCGGATGTCGATGAAGCTTGGGATACATGTGCGCCGGCAGCATCTCGCCGTGGGTATAGACCATGATGTCGGTGCCTTCCACCTGCTTGAGCAGGTTCCACAGATCCAGCAGATCATGGCCGGTCACCAGAATGCCGGGGCCGGCCACCGTGCCGTGTCTGACGGTGGCCGGGGCGGGCTGGCCGAAGGTCTCCACATGGCCCCGATCCAGCATCTCCATCACCTTCAGGTTCATCTCGCCGCAGCGCATGCACAGCGCCAGCAGGCTGTCCATGTTGAAGTTGACGTTGGTCATGGTGGCAAACAGGGCTTCCTCCATGAAGGCGGCCACGTCCGGATCGGACTGGCCCAGACGGCGGGCATGGTGGGCATAGGCGGCCATGCCCTTGAGGCCGTAGAGCAGCAACTCCTGCAGGGAGTGCATGTTCTCGTCCTTGCCGCAGGTGCCCGGCGAGCTGACGCAGGCGGTCTGGCGGAAAGTCTGTTCGCACTGGTTGCAATTCATGTCTGCGCTCCTGGAAGGATCTGAAAAGGTGGGCGCAGTATCGGTAACCAGCCGGCGGACCGGCCTTGACTCGCATCAAGGCGATCCGCGGATTTATTCCCCCACTCGCTTGAAGTCCCCCGCCGACGCCAGGGGCGGCGGGGCCATGCGCAGGAACAGGCGGTACAGATCCGCCGCGCTGTCCCCCTGCCCCATGGTCTCCCGCAGCAGGCCCAGCACCAGGAACATGAGGATGGTGCGCTCGGGCAGGTGGCTGAAGCCCTCGTCGCCCAGCCCCTCCACGTACTCGGTCATCAGGGCCTCGGCCCGGGCAAAATCCCGGCTCCAGATCAGCAGCACCAGCAGATCGTAGAGCACCCCCAACTGGGCCGCCTGGTCATACTCGTCCAGGCGGCCCAGCAGTTCATAGGCCTCCAGCAGGGTATCCCGGGCCTGGGGCAGACGATCAGTGGATTTCTGCAGGGCGGCCAGGTCCACCAGGGTATGGAACACCTCCATGTGGGCATGGCCGTATTCCTCCTGTTTCCCTGCCAGCACCTTGAGCAGCCAGCCTTCCGCTGCCTCATGATCCCGGGCCTCGAAACAGGCCACCGCCAGATCCCGCTGGATGACCATGAGATTATCGGGGTCCACCCGTCCCGGCTCCGCCGCGAGCTTCAACGCGGACTCCAGATGGACCATGGCCTTGTCGAAGGCACGCTGGTTCATGCACTCCCGCGCCATCTGATGCAGCAGTTCGACGAGCATGGCCGGATCGGGGCCGCGCACCCAGCGCAACCGCCCGAAGGGCTCGTCGGTGTCGCTGGAGGAATTGTCCGTGGTCAGGGAGACCACCTGGGGCCGGTTCTCGTAGAGCCAGGGGTTATCGTGCAGGGTCCAGTAGGGCGCCTTGTAATCCCGGGAAAAGACCGACTCGTCCAGGCCTCGCCGAAACGAGATCAGACTGCGGGCATAGAGGGACTTGAGTTCCCTCTTGCTGGGGATGCGCCAGTCCCGGAATCCGGCATGACCGCTGCTGTTGAAATACTGCAAGCGGATCATGGCCGACTCGGCGGAAAAGACATCGGGACTGCCGTATACCGTGCCGCCGCTCCAGGACTCCCCCACCGAGTGGACGAACCACTGCAGGCCCGTCTTCAGGTCCATCACGGTGCCGTCGCCCAGATCGATGAAACGCTCGCCCCGTCCCATCGGGGCTGGGGACAGGGCGTAGGAATACTGATAGGCATAGCGGCGGGCACGACTGGGCCTGGCCGCCGGTTCCGGTGGCTGGAATCCCCGGGCGTAGCGCTGGTTGGCGATCCAGGTGTCGTGCTCCCGGCGCCGCTCCGGATCGGACAGCACCGTATAGGCATCGTTGATGATCTTGGTGATCCGCTCCGCCTTCTCCCGCTGATGCTGATTCTTGTCCGGGTGCCACTTCTGGGACAGGAACTTGTAGGCCCCCCGGATCACCTCGGGACTTGCGTTCTCGGTGACCTGCAGATTTTCGTAATGGGTTCTTAACCGCTTCATGGTTCAGCGCAATCCAATGATGTCCTCCACGTCTTCCGGCCAGGTCAGGGTATAGGCAAAACGGATCCGGGTCCGGGCATCCGGTTCCAGAGACTGGTGCCAGGCCAGCACCCCCCGCTTGCCGTCCACGTCCCGCTCGCTGGGCGGGGTGGCGCGACTGCCCAGTTCCACCTTGATGCGTTCGTCCCGGGCCACCGGAAGCTGATCCAGCACGGTGATGTCCACCGGCCGAGGATGGGCATTATGCACCGAGATCAGGTAGGCCCGCTCCAGCCGCTGCTGACGCCGGATCAGTCCCTCCTGGCCGCGGCTGTCCCGGTCCAGTTCATAGCGGATGCCGATGCGCTCATCCACGCCGAAGGCCAGACGCAGGGGACTGCCGGGCTGTAGGGCCGCCAGCGGCACCTGGCCCACCAAAGTGCCGTCCTGGAACAGGTTCACCTGTCCGGCCGGCAGCGGCGCTTCGCCCTCGAAGGTGGTTTCCGCAAACAGGTAGGCATGGGGCATCAGCCGAGGCACGGCGCGGGCCGACAGGGTGGCCTCCAGGTGATGCTCCGCCAGGGCGTGACGATGAGGCTGGTTGTCCGAAGGGATGGTGACCTGCCCCGCGATCCGGTACAGGGCGCTGAACTGCGCCGCCTCCAGGTCGGCCACCTGCTCCCCCGCCTTCATTTCCGGCGCCGGTGCCATGGACATCAGGGCATCCATGGCCGCTTCCTGGGCGCGTCGTGCCATGGGCGCCGGTGTCGGCCGGGCCACGTCCACATACCAGGGCTGCAGTTCCGGCAGCCGGCCGCCCAGTTCGGGGCGGGCGGTGGACAGTCGCAGGATCACGTCGTTCCAGTCCTGGCCGGTATTCTGGCTCAATTCCGCCCGCTGCACCAACCGCAGTTCACCGGTGGCGGTATCCAGACGGGCCTCGTAAATGGGACGCCAGCCGGCATGGCGCACCCGGTATTCCAGCCTCAGGACAGCCTCTCCCGCCACCGGGCTTTGATAATGTACCCGCGCCTCCAGGGTATCCCGGCGGCCCCGTTGCAGGGTCTCCAGTTCATCACGGATGCGCCGGATGTCCGCCTCGACGTCGCGCAGGGACTGTTCGTGGTTCTGGATGGCGCGCAGGATGTCCAGGGCGCCCTCCCCCACCACCCGCCAGGCGCGCGGCCACTGGTCCGGATCAAGGCCCGTCTCCCCCGGCGGCGAGGCCTGCCCCATCCGCTCCACCAGACGCAACTGGATCTCGCCGGCGCGGATCTCGTCGGTGATGCTCCGCTTGCTGTCTTCCAGCGCCTGCAGTCTTTCCGTCAGGGCCTGCTCGGCGGGGTGGGCCAGATCACGGCCATGCACCACCCGGGTCTCCAGGGTACCCAGCATCAGGCCTTCGGGCCCCCGGGCGCTGACCCGCAAGCCGGCCGTGTCCAGATCGGCGGGCAGCCGGTCCACGGTGATCACCCCCTGCCCGGCGGACAGGGTGGCCGTGTGCTCCATCACCACGCCGGCCTGGCTGGGGAACACGGTGACTTCCACCACCTGGCCCGCCCAGGCGGTACCGGAAACGGCGGCGAACAGCAGGGACAGCGACATCCTGAAGAGGTACATGATGCAGGGACTCCCGGGAAGCGTTGCAGGGATGACACAATCGGGGATTCAGGCGATACCATATGCCAGATCCGGGTGCGTTGCACCATTACTCACTGATCCGGCCAGGGCAGGCACGGCCACTGGAGTCTTTCATGTCACATTCAATCGCCGTCATCCCCGGTGACGGTATCGGCAATGAAGTCATGCCCGAGGGCCTGCGCGCCCTGGAGGCCGCGGCTCGACGCTTCGGCATCGACCTGAATTACACCCATTTCGACTTCGCCTGCTGCGACTACTACCTGGCCCACGGCCGCATGCTGCCCGAGGACTGGTTCGACCGGCTCAAGGGCTTTGACGCCATCTTCTTCGGTGCGGTGGGCGATCCGGCACGAGTACCGGATCACATCTCCCTGTGGGGTTCCCTGCTGCAGTTCCGCCGCGCCTTCGACCAGTACATCAACCTGCGCCCCTGCAAGCTGCTGCCCGGCATCCGCAGTCCCCTGGCGGGCCGCGACCCCGGCGACATGGATTTCTACGTGGTGCGGGAAAATACCGAAGGCGAATATTCCAGCATCGGCGGTCGCATGTTCGAAGGCACCGAGCGGGAGGTGGTGATCCAGGAAACGGTGATGACCCGGATCGGCATCGACCGGGTATTGCGGTATGCCTTTGAACTGGCGAACCGCCGCCCCCGCCGGAAACTGACTTCCGCCACCAAGTCCAACGGGATTTCCATCACCATGCCCTACTGGGACGAGCGGGTGAAGGCCATGGCCGGGCACTATCCGGAGGTGACGGTGGACCAGTACCACATCGATATCCTCACCGCCAACTTCGTGCTCCACCCCGACTGGTTCGACGTGGTGGTGGCCAGCAACCTGTTCGGCGACATCCTCTCCGACCTGGGACCGGCCTGTGCCGGCACCATCGGCGTGGCCCCGTCGGCCAACATCAATCCCGACGGCACCTTCCCCAGCCTGTTCGAGCCCGTGCACGGCAGTGCCCCGGACATTGCCGGACGGGGGATCGCCAACCCCATCGGCCAGATCTGGTCGGCGGCGATGATGCTGGAACACCTGGGCCACCAGGCGGCGGCCCAGGCCATCGTGACGGCCTTTGAAGCGGTGCTGACCGAGGGTGATCCCCGGGTGCTGACCCCCGACATCGGCGGACAAGGCAACACCCGCACCCTGGGCGAAGCAATCGCCGCCCGGATCGGGGGCTGACCCGCCCCGGGATGGCCATGTCAACGCCCGAACAATCCCCTGAGCATCTGGCCGCCCTGTCCCATCGGATCCTCCCGGATCATGCCCTCGCGCTCGGCCATCAGATCGAACAGGCCGGCCACGGTCTGGTCGTTCACGTAGGTATCGAGATCGAAATCCTGCAACGCCGATATGCCTGGCAGACGGGTGCCGATTCGGTCGATGAGACTGGACAGGGCCTGGGTGGCACCGGTCTCCTGCAGGGCGTGGCGGGTCTCGGGCAGCAGGGCCTGGGTGACTCGCTCCCCCTGGCGATCCTGCAGATGGCGGGTGGCCCCATCGGCCGCCCCCAGAATCGGTTGCACATCCTCGAAACGCAGATCCCGGACGGCTTCCGCCAGGATGGGGCGTGCCGCCGGCGCGGCCCGTTCCGCCGCCGCATTGATGGCGGTCTCCAGATCATCCAGTTGCTGCGAAAGGCCCAGACGGCTGAGCAGTCCCTGGGCATCCTTCAAGATGCCCGGCAAAGGAATCCGGATCCCGGGGTTGTCCAGGAATCCACCCTGTTGCCCGGCCATGGAAACCGCATGGTCGCTGCTGGTGCCGAGCAAATCCCTGAGGCCCGCCTCCTGTCCCGATGCCGGGGCCTGGGCGCCATTATTGCCCGGCAAGGCACCGCGCAGACGCTCACCCCAGTCGGCCTGGGCGTGGATCGGCACACACAGGGACAGCAGTAGGGCAACGATCACCCCCGGAGGTTGGATTTTCAACATCGAACATCTCCCATCTGTTGTGGTCCCGGCGATAATCCCATCATAAGGATTCGGCCGGAATATCGCGGAAGTATAGCGGCACTGCAGAGCAAACACTGACCCCGTGTCATTCCCGAGCAGGCGGGAATCCAGAGGAAGACTGTCGAATCTCCAGACTCCCGCTTTCGCGGGAGTGACGGCAACCGGAAGGCCACCCGAGTTCAGACATGTACCGGACAACCCGCTGAAACTAGGAACCGGCCGGCAATTCATGCACACTATGTAATGTTATTGTGCCCAAGCATCTCCAACCGACGGGGATGTCCCGGGGCCCGTTCCGATTTGTCCACTCATTCCCGGAGAGACCATGCCTGCCAGAACACGTATGATCCTGATCGCCGCGGCGGCCTTCGTGGCCATCGTCTTCTTCCAGCCCCTGCTGACCTTCCTCGGCGGGATACTTGTGATCGCGGTGGCGGCCACCCTGATCTTCCGCGACCTGCCGCAGGATACCCAGGACATGATCGAAGGCCACATCAATGGCTGGATCGGTCGTGCCCGCAGTGGTTTCTGGCCGTCCGACAGCAGTGCCCCTCGGCGCGGCAGCACGTCGGCCCGCGCCCGGGTGATCGAGGCGGAACTGGATGATGATGACTACGAGGAGGAAGCCCCGGCACCCAAGCCCAAGCCCCGCGCTCGCCGTCCCCGTGCCAAGAAGACCCCCTCGGCCTCCGGCAGCAACACGCCTTCCTGATTCCGCCTCACGGAAGCCACCTTGTGGGGGCAGGCCTGCCCGCGAGCCGCGGTGCCACTGGAAACACCGCTCTCGCCGGCAAGGCCGGCTCCCACAGGGGAGATGCAGACAACACCTACCCGGCTTCCGGGTTGCCGGTCACGTTTTCCCCTTGCCGCGTCCGGCATTTCGCGCCTCCCCCATCACCAGCAAACCCGCATTGCCGCCGGTGGCCGTGGTATTCACCGTCAGTACCCGCTCGGTGGCGAAACGCAGCAGATAGTGGGGGCCGCCGGCCTTGAAACCGGTCCCCGACAGCCCCTCGCCGCCGAAGGGCTGGCTGCCCACCACCGCCCCCACCATATCCCGATTGACGTAGGTATTCCCTACCCGCGCCTGACGGGCCAGCCGGTGGACAACGGCATCGATCCGGCTATGAATTCCCAGTGTCAGACCATAGCCGGTGGCATTGATCTGACGGATCAACCCGTCCAGTTCACCGGTACGCCAGCGCAGCACATGCAGCATGGGACCAAACACCTCCCCCGGCAACTCATCCAGCCGCTCCAGCCGATACAGGCTCGGGATCATGAAACTGCCCCGCTCACAGCCGCCCGACAGACGGGCACGGTGAAGCAGCCGATCCTTGCGCCTCATCTCCTCGTCATGGGCCTGCAGGGCCGCCAGGGCCCGGTCGTCGATCACCGGTCCCACATCGGTGGAGAGCCAGTGGGGATCTCCCACCACCAGGGTGTCCATGGCGCCCTTGAGCATCTCCAGAAGGGGTTCGGCCACCGTCTCCTGCACGCACAACACCCGCAGCGCCGAACAGCGCTGACCGGCACTGAAGAAAGCCGAACGCAGGATGTCCGTCACCACCTGCTCATGCAGGGCGGTGGCATCCACCACCATGGCATTGATGCCGCCGGTTTCCGCGATCAGGGGGACGATGGGGCCATGCTCCCGGGCCGCCAGCCCCCGGTGAATCAGACGGGCGGTCTCGGTGGAGCCGGTGAAGGCCACCCCGGCGATGCGCGGATCGGCCACCAATCGGGGGCCGATCTCCTCTCCCCGACCGGGCAGACAGTGCAGCACGTTCACCGGCACGCCGGCCTGATGCATGAGTTGCGTGGCCCGCACCGCCACCAGGCTGGCCTGTTCCGCGGGCTTTGCGATCACCCCGTTACCCGCCGCCAGGGCGGCGGTCACCTGGCCGGTGAAGATGGCCAGGGGGAAATTCCAGGGGCTGATGCATAGAAACACCCCCCGGCCCCGCAGGGACAGTTCATTGCGCTCCCCGGTGACCCCGGGCAGGGACAGGGGCCGGATGAACCGTTCCCGGACCTGGGCGGCATAATAGCGGCAGAAATCCACCGCCTCGCGCACCTCGGCCTGGGCATCCCGCAGGGTCTTGCCCGCCTCTTCCACGCACAGGACCATAAGCTCCGCCGTGTGCTGCTCCAGCAGATCGGCCACCCGGTCCAGGATCGCCGCCCGCTGGGCCGGCGGGCGTTCATCCCAGGCCGTCCAGGCCTGGTGAGCGGCCGCCAGGGCCGTCTCCAGATCCTCGTCACCAGCCCAGGTGACGCGGCCGACTTCCCGCCCTCGATCGGAGGGCGCGTAGACCCCATGTCCATGGCCGGTCCTGAGCCGCCCGCCGCAGAGGGGGCCACCGCTCCAGGGGGCACGCGCCCCGATGCGATTCATGTCCGCCGCCAGCTTCCGCAGGGTCTGGCGGTCGGCAAAGTCCAGGCCCCGGCTGTTGCGTCTGGAGGGGGCATAGAGGGCGCCGGGCAGGGGGATGCGTGGATGGCGCCAGGTACCGTAACCCTTGAGGGTGGTCACCGGATCGGTGATGAGCTGTTCCAGATGTTCCTCGTGCAGGCGATGAACAAAGGACGAGTTGGCGCCGTTTTCCAGCATGCGCCGCACCAGATAGGGCAGCAGGGTCTCGTGACTGCCCACCGGGGCATAGATCCGGCAATGGCGGCGACCCTGGCCGGACCGTTCCACCAGTTGCCCGTAGAGCCCCTCCCCCATGCCGTGGAGACGCTGGAATTCGTATTCCCTGGCGCCGGCCATCTCCATCACCGCCGCCACCGTCTGGGCATTGTGGGTGGCGAACTGGGGGTAGAGGTGGGGACTGTCCTGGAGCAGGCGGCGGGCACAGGCCAGATAGGACACGTCGGTGGCCGCCTTGCGGGTGAAGACCGGATAATCGTTCAATCCCTGCTGCTGGCTGTCCTTGATCTCCGTGTCCCAGTAGGCGCCTTTCACCAGTCGCACCATGACGGTACGACGATGCCGGGCGGCCTGCCGCTCCAGCCAGCCCAGCACGGCCCAGGCCCGTTTCTGATAGGCCTGCACGGCCATGCCCAGGCCATCCCAGCCGTTGAGGTCCGCATCGGCGATCAGGGCCTCCATCACGTCCAGGGAGAGATCCAGGCGCCAGGATTCCTCGGCATCGATGCACAGGGAGATACCCTGATCCCGGGCCAGCCGGCACAGCTCCAGGATACGGGGCAGAAGCCGGCATTGCAGACGGCTTTCCTGGCCGGGTTCGTAGCGGGCATCCAGGGCGGAGAGTTTCACCGAAATGCCCGGTCGTTCCCGCAATGGAGCGCGCAGGTCCACCGCCTCGCCGATGCGTTGAATGGCCTGCCGGTAGGACTCGAAATAGCGCCGGGCATCCTCCTCGGTGCGGGCCGACTCCCCCAGCATGTCGTAGGAATGGCAATAGCCCTCCTGCTCCCGGGGACGTGCCCGTTTCAGGGCCTCGTCGATGGTGCGCCCCAGCACGAAGGCATCGCCCAGCATGGCCATGGCGCGGCGCACGGCGGAACGGACCAGGGGAGCACCGGCCCGGGCCAGCAGACGATGGACCGTTCCCCCCAGCCAGTGGCGGCGATCCTCGGTGTCGATGATGCGCTCGCTGATCCACAGTCCCCAGGTGGCGGCATTGACGAAAAAGGGCCGGTCCTTGCCCAGGTGGGCATCCCAGTGGGCGGCAGAGAGCTTGTCCTGGATCAGCTGGTCCGCGGTGGCCTTGTCCGGCACCCGCAGCAGGGCCTCGGCCAGACACATGAGGGCAATGCCCTCTTCCGAGGAAAGGTCGTATTCATGCAGCAGCGCCCCGATGCCGGATTGGTGTTCCTGGGCCTTGATCATGCCCCGCACCAGCCCCCGGGCCAGGAAACGCACGCGGGTCGCCGCCTCTTCCTCCTGGGAGGCATGGGACAGCAGGGCCTTGACCGCCTCCGCTTCATCCATGCGGCAGGCCAGCATGATGGACTCGCGATCCTGGATGGACAGCGCGTCGAGGTCCGGGTACACGTATCGGCTCATGTTCTTGTTGTCCTGTGGCAAATGCACGCCATGTCGGCGGGGCGTCCGCGGTTGGCCCCGACGAGGTGTCCTTCTTAGAATAGCCGCTCGCATGAGGATCATTCCACGATCCTGACCTGTCCTTCTCAACGGGAGTCCGTGATGCAAGAAACCCTGACCACCGCCACCTGGTTCTGGCTGCTGGTGCCCATGCCCCTGCTGGTGTTGCTGTCGCTCGTCAGCCTGCTGCGCCACAGCCTGGGGAGGCACGGGTGATGACCGGTAGCGTGGAAATCAACTTCGCCCTGCTGGCGACCCTCATCGTCTATCTGATCCTGATGATCCTGGTGGGCCTGCTGGCCTACCGGGTGACCAGCAATCTGTCGGACTACATCCTGGGCGGACGACGGCTGGGCGCGGGCACGGCCGCCCTCTCGGCCGGGGCCTCGGACATGAGCGGCTGGCTGCTGCTGGGCCTGCCGGGAGCAGTCTACGCGGCCGGCATGAACCAGCTCTGGATCGCGGTCGGGCTGACCATCGGCGCCTATCTGAACTGGCAGTTCGTGGCCGAGCGCCTGCGGCGGTTCACCGCCGCCGCCCGGGACTCGATCACCATTCCGGCCTATTTCGAGAACCGCTTCCGGGATGACACTTCGGCCCTGCGGGTGGTATCGGCCCTGGTGATCCTGGTGTTCTTCACTTTCTACACCTCCGCCGGCCTGGTGGCCGCCGGCACCCTGTTCGAGGGGACCTTCGGCATCGACTATGAGCTGGCCCTGGCCATCGGCGCCGCGGTGATCCTGGTCTATACCCTGCTGGGAGGCTTTCTGGCGGTGAGCTGGACCGACTTCATCCAGGGCATCCTGATGTTCGTGGCCCTGGTCCTGGTACCCGTCATCACCATCATGAACCTGGGCGGCTGGACCGAAACCAGCCAGATGGTGGCGCAGCTCAATCCCGGCGCCCTGGATGCCTTTCACGATATCACCCTGTTCGGCATCATTTCCCTGATGGCCTGGGGCCTGGGTTACTTCGGGCAACCCCATGTACTGGCCCGGTTCATGGCCATTCGCAGTCCCGGCGACATTCCCCTGGCCCGCTTCATCGGCATCACCTGGATGGTGGTGGCCCTGTTCGGCGCCATGCTCACGGGCTTTGCCGGGATTGCCTATTTCGGCGAAGCGGGACTGACGAACCCGGAGACGGTGTTCATCCTGCTGATTCAGGCCCTGTTCAATCCCTGGGTGGCCGGATGCCTGATCGCGGCGGTGCTGGCGGCCATCATGAGCACCATCGACTCCCAGCTGCTGGTGTCCTCGTCGGCCCTGTCCGAGGACTTTTACAAGCGCTTCTTCCGCCCCGCTGCCTCGGATACGGAATTGGTCTGGATCGGCCGGGGCACGGTGCTGGGCATCGGCGTGCTGGCCACGTTGCTGGCGCTGAATCCGGACGCCGCCGTGCTGGATCTGGTGTCCTATGCCTGGGCGGGCTTTGGCGCGGCCTTCGGGCCGGTGATCATCCTGTCGGTGTTCTGGCGCGGCATGAACCGCAACGGCGCCCTGGCGGGGATCGTCACCGGCGCGCTCACGGTACTGATCTGGGAACGTTACGAGGGCGGCCTGTTCGACATGTACGAGATCCTGCCGGGCTTCATCCTGGCCACCCTGGCCATCTTCCTGTTCAGTCGGGTGGGCAAGGGCCCGACCGAGGACATGAAACGGGAGTTCGACGCGGTGCAACGGGCGCAGCGGGAAGGCTGACGCCGGCCCTGACCGAACCCGGCGGCAGGTCACGTAGCCTGCGTGACCTGCCGCCGGATTGCCGCCATCACCCCAGCCAACGCCGGGCCACCCTAGCGCCCTCCTCCATGTCCGTCACATAGGTCAGGCCCCCCGCCTCCTTGCGCACCCCGGCCCGGCGCAGCTTGACGATCAGGCGGGCCTTCATGCCCACGAAGATGAGGGCGATCCCCTTCTGACGCAGGTCGGTGATCAGGCTCTGCAAGGCCACCAGGGCGGTGCCGTCCATGCTGGGGACATCCCGCATGTCCAGCATGACCACCTTCACGCCGGGGTCCACCAGCCGCAGGGAAGACATGGCCTTCTCCGCGGCACCGAAGAACAGGGGTCCGTTGACGTCATAAAGGGCCACCGCCGCCGGCAGTGAGCGGGTATCCGGATGACGGTCCGTCTGCACCCGGTCGGAGTGGGTGATCAGGGACATGCGATGAATGAACAGGGCCGCCGCCAGCCCCATGCCCACGGCCACCGCCAGCACCATGTCGAACAGCACCGTCAGGCCGAAGCAGATCAGCAGGATGGCCACATCGGGCCTGGGAGCGGAGCGGATCGTGCGGGCAAACAGGTGGGCCTCGCTCATGTTCCAGGCCACCATGAACAGCAACGCGGCCAGGGCCGCCATGGGGACGTGGCCCAGCACGCCGGCCAGGCCCACCACCGCGATCAGCACCACCAGGGCATGGACCACGGCGGCAATGGGGGATCGGGCCCCGCTGCGGATGTTGGTGGCGGTCCGGGCGATGGCGCCGGTGGCGGTGATGCCGCCGAAGAAGGGTGCCACCACGTTGCCCAGGCCCTGCCCGATCAATTCCGAGTTGGGATCATGGCGGGTTCGGCTCAGCCCATCCGCGACCACGGCGCAGAGCAGGGATTCGATCGCGCCCAGCATGGCAATGGCAAAGGCCGGCCCCAGCAATGCCCGGATCAGATCGAAATTCAGCTGCAACGGTTGCCCGTCGGGACCGGGGAGATGCCACGGGAGGGCGAAGGCGGGGGGAATGGGCGGAATCCCCTGCCCCGACTCCCCCCGGTATTCCCAGGTGAAACGGGAGGCAATGGTATCCACGGCCCCACCGCCCAGCCAGTGATTGAGGGCCCATGTGGCCAGGGCCGCCGCCACCAGTGCCACCAGGGGTGCGGGCACGGGAACCTTGAGACGTCCCCAGAAGATGAGGATCAGCAGGGTGAAGATGCCCACCCCCAACTCCATCGGGTTGATGCTGGGGAAGGCGGACACGATGCTCCCCAGGTTGGCCAGATAGTGCTCTCCCGGATGATCCACGGTCAGCCCCAGAAAATCCGGCAACTGCAGGGTGGCGATCACCACGGCGATGCCGGCGGTGAACCCCAGTACCACCGGATAGGGCACGAACTGGATCAGGGCACCCATGCGGGTCAACCCCAGGGCAATCAGGATCAGTCCGGCCATCACGGTGGCCACCAGCAAGCCGCCCAGACCGTACTGCTGCACCACCGGGATGAGGATCACCACGAAGGCCGCCGTGGGCCCGGAGACGTTGAAACGGGAGCCTCCGGTGAGGGCGATGATGGCCCCCGCCACGATGGCCGTGTACAGGCCATGTTGGGGCGGCACCCCCACGGCGATGGCCAGCGCCATGGCCAGGGGCACCGCGACAATACCAATGGTCAGGCCGGCCATCACATCCTTGCGCAGGTCGGCCAGGCCGTAGCCTTCCTTCCAGGCGGCCCGAAGCCCCATGAACAGACCGGGCATGCGGCCGGACCAGGGGGAATTGTGCATGAATGACACTCCTCAAAGGTGCTGACGGTTCGACGACGGCAAGGGGATGGCAGACAGCTGCCCGGGGCAGACCACGGCCTGTGCCTGATGCAAGGTGACGGGAGTCGTGGCAGATATTGCCAAACGGAATGATGGTATCACTTCTGACACAAATCAGGGGATTCACGCGTCACGGTCTTGCCCTGGCGAGCCGTAAACGGTGAACATCCGGAACTGGGCATCCAGAATCATGGAGCAAGGCATGGCAAAGGCATTCCATTCTTCAGGCAACGGACGGACCCTGGCCCTCTGGGTGGTGGCGCTGGTGTCCCTGGCGGCCATTCTGACCGCCCTCTGGCAACTTCATGCCGGTACCCGGGGGCTCGAGATACGTCAGATTCAGGTGGATGGCGTACCCATGACCCTATATCTGCCGGCCCGGGAGACTCCCGCCCCGGTCGCGGTCATTGCCCACGGCTTTGCCGGCTCACGGCAGATGATGCAGCCTCTGGCCATCACCCTGGCCCGCAACGGGTACATCGCCCTGACCTTCGACTTCCCCGGTCACGGCGCCAATACCCAGCCCTTCGTCGCCGATCTGCTGGACGAGGACAAGCGTCGCGGCCTGCTGGGCGGAGCGCTGGAGACCGCGGTGACCACGGGCCTGGCCCTGCCCCGTTCGGATGGACGCCTGGCGTTGCTGGGGCACTCCATGGCCGGGGACATCATACTCATGCACATGCATGAACACCCCGACCGGGTCCGGGCCGCCGTGCTGCTCTCCCCCTACATCTCGGGCGCCTTTCCCATGGAGACACTGAACAACCTGTTGTTCGTGTTCGGCGGGCTCGAACCCGCCGGCCTCCATCAGGCCGCCCTGGCGGCTTTTGTCCCGTTGACGGATACCCCCGAGACGGGCGTCACCTACGGCAACATGGCGGACGGCTCGGCCCGGCGCCTGGCTCTGGCCGGTGGGGTGGAACACATTGGCGTGCTCTACGCGCGGGACATGCTGCGGGAGTCCCTGGCGTGGCTGAACGCCAGCGTCAGCCCGGCGGGTGCAAGCCACGACGGTGATCTGGACCGGCGCGGCCCCTGGCTGGGCCTGCTGTTTTTGGGCATCATCGCCCTGGCCTGGCCCCTCTCCCGCCTGCTGCCCCGGGTGGCGGTCCCGCCGGTGGGTCTGGGCCTGCCCCGTCGGCAATTGCTGAAAATCCTCTGGTTACCGGCCCTGCTCACGCCCCTGCTGCTCTGGCCCGTGCCCGTGGGGCTGTTGCCCCTGTTGCTGGTGGACTACCTGGCCCTGCATTTTGCCGTCTATGGCCTGCTCTGCTGGGGCCTGCTGGGATGGTCGGCCCGTCGCCACCGGGAATCCGCCGGGGCCACCCTCCGCTGGCAGGCCCTGGCTCCGGCCGTGCTGCTGGCGGCCGGCTATCTCACCCTGGCCATCGGCATCCCCGTTCATCTCTATGTCACCGGCTATCTGCCCGGACCGGAGCGGGCGCTGATCCTGCCGCTGGTGTTTCTGGGCATGCTCCTGTTCTTCTCCGCCGACGAATGGATGACCCGAGGGTCTGAAGCGGCCCGCGGGGCCTATGCCCTGACCAAGGTCTTTCTATTCCTGTCCCTGATCCTGGCCGTGGCCCTGCGGCTGGAGACCTTGTTCTTCCTGATCATCATCCTGCCGGCGATCCTGGTGTGTCTCACCGTCTACGGCCTGCTCAGCGGGTGGATATATCGCGCCACGGGGCACCCCTGGGTGGGCGCGACGGCGGTGGCCCTGGCCCTGGCCTGGGGCATGAGCGTGACCTTCCCCCTGGTGGGGGCATAAGATGAAGCGGGACAACCAAGAGGACAACCAATGACAAAGAGAATCGTCACCCTGACCCTGAATCCGGCCGTGGATGCCTCATGCGCCACCGACAAGGTCAGACCGGTCCACAAGATCCGCACCACCAACGAGCGCATGGACCCGGGCGGCGGCGGCATCAACGTGGCCCGGGTGGTCAACGAGCTTGGCGGGCAGAGTTTCGCCGTCTATCTGGCCGGTGGACGGTCCGGTGACGTGCTCGACGAACTGGTGGCCGATGCCGGGGTCATGGCTCACCGGGTCCACACCCGCGAAACCACCCGGGTCAGCCACGTGGTCTACGAACAGAGTTCAGGACAGGAATTCCGCTTCACCCCGGAAGGTCCCACGGTGCAGCCGGCCGAGTGGAAGGCCGCCCTGGATTTCATCGAACTGCTGGACTTCGACTACGTGATCGCCAGCGGCAGTATCCCGCGGGGGACACCGGAAGATGTCTACGCCCGTCTGTCGGTGATGACCAAGCGACGCGGTGCCCGGATGGTCCTGGATACCTCCGGACCGGCACTGGCGGCCGCGTTGGAAGAAGGCGTTTACCTGGCCAAGCCCAGCCGGGGTGAGTTTGCCGCGCTGATGGGACGGGATCTGGAAGACCCCAGGGAACTGGAAGCAGCGGCCCGGGAGATCGTGGCCTCCGGCGGCGTCGAGATCCTGACGGTAACGCTGGGGCATGATGGCGCCCTGCTGGCCACCCGGGACGGCATCGCCTGGCTCAAGACACCGGAAGTGACCGCCAAGAGCGCCGTCGGTGCCGGTGACAGCTTCGTGGCCGGCATGACCCACGGCCTTTCCACCGGTGAAAGCATCTCCCGGGCCTTCGCCCTGGGCGTGGCGGCGGGAACGGCCACGGTGCTCACCTCGGGTACCGAACTGTGCCACAAGTCCGACGTGATGCACTTCTGGGAAATGCTGACGCAGCAGGATTAGGTGCATGATCCCATGCCTGCCTTTCGCTTTCGGCTCAGTCCTGCATCGCCACCTCGTCCACCAGGGCATCCAGCGCCGCCGGATCGGGCAATGCCAGATAATCCACCAGATGCTCGCTGCTGATGCTCCATTCCGCATAGGTCATCAGGGAGGCATCCACCGCCGTGGCAAAACGCAGGGCCAGTTTGAGAATGACGACCAGATCCGGCACGTCTTCATGGAGGGTTCCCAGATGCGTGATCTGGTCCACCGCATACTGCTGGTCGATGGCGTGGACCACCGCCGGGGGAATATGCCAGCGCTGGGTGATCAGCGCCCCCACCCGGGGATGCTGCACACCGAACAAGCGCATCTCCTCCGGCAACAGTGCCGACCATCCCTTCGTCGGCGCCGCCTTGACCAGGGCGACATACTCATCGCCCATCAGACTGCACAGGGCTGGAATCCCCACCATGTGGAACAACCCCAAAAGATGGGCCTCGTCCACCAGATCCGGGCGCTTGATCACCCGTGCCGCCCGGGCCGCCGACTCCGCCACATGGACCCCGCGTTTCCAGAAGGCCGCCATGCCGGGATACTGAGCCATGGCATTGCGCAGTGCGACGGTACGGACAATGGCGTAAACCCGGTTAAAACCCAGCAACATCACCGCCTGCTGAATGGAACTGATCTCCCGGGCCCGTCGAAACAGGGGGGAATTGACGATCTGCAACACGCCGCCGGCGATACTGGCATCGCCGGCGATATGCCGGGCGACCCGCCCCAGGTCGGGATCCTCCCTTCTGGACTCCGCCACCACCACCCGCAGCACCTCCGGTTGGGGAGGGATGACCAGCTTGTCGACGATGTCGTGTTCTTCAACCTGCATGAATCCAGTATCCTGTCGGGCACAAGCGCGATAGCTTCCTTTCGCGGAGAGTAATCCATTGACAGCCGATTGCGTAGTCGCATGAACAGCACCAGGCAGGAAGACCCCCATGGCCTGATCCGCGACCAGGGCATGATCACCCGCTGTGCCCTGGAAGTCATCGACGCCATCCGTGTGCAGCGCGGCCGACCCCTGCAGTCCCGGGACCGCATGGCCCTGAAACTGCTGACTCCGCGCAATGCCGCCCTGATGATGAAGGAAAACCGTCGACATCTGGCCTGTCGTCAGGTGAGTTTCGAGATCCTCACCGATGACGTGGGCCTGGGTGCCTATCGCCTCCTCCCCGTCGGCGTGCATGTGCTCAATCCGGAACGGGGCTGGTGGAACGATGACTACGGCGTCCGCCGTTTCCTGTGGAACCTGTATCTGGGGGAAGACCCCATCGAAGGCATGCAACGCATCCTGGAGCGCCTGTTCAAGGTATCCCCCCAGGGCCTTCGCACCCTCTCCGGCAACCTGGACATGCACCAGGCGGAACAGGACATTGAGGCCACCGTCCGCCCCGACCTGAATCTTTACATCCGCCGTCACAAAGGCAGCGTGGAAACCTCCCTGCGCAGGCTCAACCAGGCCCAGGCCCTCCACCGGATCAAGGACCTGGGAATCGACACCCACGGACAGGGCCGCATGGCCCTGGTGTTCGGCAGCAACCGACGCTATGCAGTGAGTTTTGCGGTGGAGAGGGCTTGATACCGGCGCCCATCAAGGGGCATCATCCCCGGTCAAACGGGTTCGTGACACCGGAGTGTCATGGACCCGGTGCACAATTCATCCACTGCAACATGATCCTGTCTCGGACCCCGGTCCGATCCGCCTTTTTTCTCACATCTTTCCCAGTTTGATTCGAGGCCTATGAGCAAAGTCCTGATTATCGGCGCCGGCGGCGTTGGCGGAGTTGTCACCCACAAATGCGCGCAGCATCCGGAGGTCTTCACGGAGATCTGTCTGGCCAGCCGCAACGAGGCCAAGTGCCGCGCCATCGCGGCCCAGCTGGACCATCCCATCCAGACCGCCCAGGTGGACGCGGACGACGTGGAGGCCCTGGTGGCCCTGATCGAGTCCTTCAAGCCTGATGTCCTCATCCATGTGGCCCTGCCCTACCAGGACCTGACCATCATGGAAGCCTGCCTGCGCACCGGCACCCCCTACCTGGATACCGCCAACTACGAACACCCCGACGAGGCCAAGTTCGAGTACAAGGAGCAGTGGGCGTTCCAGGACCGCTACGCCAAGGCCAACCTCATGGCTACCCTGGGCTGCGGCTTCGATCCGGGGATGACCAACATCTACTGCGCCTGGGGTCAGAAGAACCTGTTCGACGAAATCCACCGCATCGACATCCTGGATGCCAACGGCGGCGACCACGGCTACCCGTTCGCCACCAACTTCAATCCCGAGATCAACATCCGCGAGATCACCGCCAACGGCCGCTACTGGGAGGAAGGCGAGTGGAAGGAAACCGCCCCCCTGGCGGAAAAGCGGGTGTTCGACTTCGACGGCATCGGTCCCAAGGATATCTACCTGCTCTACCATGAGGAGCTGGAGTCCCTGTGCCGCAACATCAAGGGCCTCAAACGCATCCGTTTCTGGATGACCTTCTCCGAAAAGTACATCACCCATCTCAAGGTGCTGGAGAACGTGGGCATGACCTCCATCGAGCCCATCCGGTTCGAGGGCAAGGAAATCATCCCCCTGCAGTTCCTCAAGGCCATCCTGCCCGACCCGGCGTCCCTGGGGCCGCGCACCAAGGGCAAGACCAACATCGGCGTGATCCTGGACGGCATCAAGGACGGCAAGCGGCGCAAGGTCTACATCTACAACATCTGCGACCACGAGGCCTGCTACCGGGAAGTGCAGTCCCAGGCCATTTCCTACACCACCGGCGTGCCCGCCGTTACCGGGGCCATGCTCATGGTGCAGGGCATCTGGCAGGGTGCCGGCGTGTTCAACGTGGAGCAGCTGGACCCGGATCCGTTCATGGAGCGCATCGGCGACATGGGCCTGCCCTGGCAGATGGTGGAACTGGATCCCGACAGCGATCCTTTGGCCTGATCGCCCATGGACAAGACGACCCCTCCTTTTTTTGACGTCCATGCCTGCCCGTCGCCCGCCTTCGTGGTGGACGACGCCCTGCTGCGCAAGAACCTGGCCCTGCTCAAGCAGGTCCAGGCCGACAGCGGTTGCCGGATCCTGCTGGCCCTGAAGGGCTTCGCCATGTGGGATACCTTCCCCATGGTCCGGGAATACCTGGTGGGCACCACCGCCAGCGGCCAGGACGAGGCCCGCCTGGGGGCGGAGAAGTTCGGCGGGGAGGTGCATGTGTACTCCCCTGCCTTCACCGAGGAGGAGATGAAAGTGGTGGTGCAATATGCCGACCACATCAGCTTCAACTCCCCCACCCAGTGGCAGCGTTTTCGCAAGCAGGTGGCCGGGGCGGCCCGGCACATCTCCTGCGGCATCCGGGTGAATCCGGAGTATTCCGAAGGCAAGGTGGCCCTGTACGACCCCTGCGCCCCCGGCTCCCGCCTGGGGACCCGGGCGGTGGATCTGGCCGGCGTGGACCTGACGGGCCTGGAGGGCCTGCACTTCCACACCCTGTGCGAACAGAACAGCGATGCTCTGGAGCACACCCTGGAGGCCTTCGAGGCCCGGTTCGGGCAGTACATCCCCGGCCGGCAGTGGATCAACTTCGGCGGCGGACACCACATCACCCGGGACGACTATGACGTGGAGCGGCTGATCCGCCTGATCCGGGATTTCCGTGCCCGCCATCCGGGGGTGACGGTCTACCTGGAGCCGGGCGAGGCGATCGCCCTGCGCACCGGCTACCTGGTGTGCACGGTGCTGGACATCGTGCAGAACGCCGGTCCCATCGCCATCCTGGACACCTCCGCCACCGCCCACATGCCGGACGTGCTGGAGATGCCCTATCGACCGGAGATCATCGGCGCGGGCATGCCGGGGGAGAAGACCTTCACCTACCGCCTGGGCGGCTCCACCTGTCTGGCCGGGGACATCATCGGGGAGTATTCCTTCGACCGGCCCCTGGAGATCGGACAGCGCTTGGTGTTCACCGACATGGCCCACTACACCATGGTCAAGACCACCACCTTCAACGGCATCCGCCTGCCCGCCATCTGCCGGGTGGATGAGGATACCCGGGCCGTGAGGACGGTGAAGACCTTCGGTTATGAAGACTACATGCAGCGACTGAGCTGACGGATTCTCCGGGACGACAGGAACCCGGACACGCCGAAACCAGAAAGACAGGCACGAAAAAGGGCGGGATATCCCGCCCTTTTTTCATGTCATCCCTTTCACCCCATCAGGCCGCCGGGGGCTGCTCGTAGGTGCCCTCCAGACGGTCCTCCAGCTCCTCGCCGGCACGGCGCAGGGCTTCCAGGGTCTCCTCGTCGGGCTGCCAGTAGTTGCGCTCTGAAGCCTCCAGCAAACGATTGGCCATCTTCGCCGAGGCGGTGGGGTTAAGCGAGGCCAGACGCTCGCGCATCTCCGGATCCAGCATGAAGGTCTCGGACAGCTTCTGGTAGACCCAGGGCTGCACCTGACCGGTGGTGGCGGACCATCCCATGGTGTTTGTGATATGCACCTCGATCTGGCGCACGCCCTCGTAGCCATGCTTGAGGGCCCCTTCGTACCATTTAGGATTGAGCATCCGGGTCCGGGTCTCCAGGGAAACCTGCTCCGACAACGTGCGAACAGTACCGTCACCCTTGGTCTGATCACCGATGTAGACCGGGGTATCCTGACCACCGCGGGCCTGCCGCACCGCACGGCTGATACCGCCCAGAGTGTCGAAGTAGTTATCCACCGTGGTGATGCCCAACTCCACGGAATCCAGGTTCTGATAGGTGAGCTGCACGTCCGCCAGCATGCTCTTGAGCAGGGCATCCTGCTTCACCGGACGACCGGAAACACCATAGGCAAAGCCCTTGCGCTGGGTATAGGTATCGGCCAGTTCGTCCTCATCGTTCCAGCGGCCGTTCTCCACCAGGTTGTTGACGTTGGAGCCGTAGGCACCGTCGGCATTGCCGTAGACCCGCAGGGCGGCGGTTTCCAGATCGCAGCCGTGCTTCTCCTGGTAGGCCAGGGCATGGGCACGGACGAAGTTCTGATCCAGCGGCTCATCGGCGCTGGCGGCCAGGAAGGTGGCCTCGGCCAGCAGCTTGATCTGCAGCGGCAGCAGATCGCGGAAGATACCCGACAGGGTGATCACCACGTCGACCCGGGGACGCCCCAGCTCCTCCAGGGGAATCAGGGTGGCGCCGGCCAGGCGACCATAGTTGTCGAACCGGGGTCTGGCACCCACCAGGGCCAGGGCCTGACCGATCTGGCTGCCCTCGGTCTTGAGGTTGTCACTGCCCCACAGCACCAGGGCGATGGATTCCGGCAGCGGGTTGCCTTCTTCCACATGGCGGGCCAGCAGGCGTTCCGCCTGGCGGGCGCCATCCTTGAGGGCATAGGCACTGGGGATCCGGAAGGGATCGAAGCCGTGCAGGTTGCGACCGGTGGGCAGCACCTCGGGGGTACGCATGACGTCACCGCCCGGGGCCGGGCGCAGGTAGCGTCCGTCCAGGGCCTTGAGGATGCCTTCCAGCTCCGTTTCCTGGGCCAGCAGATGGTCGGCGTTGGCCAATTCACGCAGACGCTCCAGGGTGGCGTCGTCCACCTGAGCGCCGGTCTGCTTCACCGCCTTGTCGGCGGAACCGGTGCGGACCAGGGCCTCGATCAGGTCACGGTCGGGCCGACTCTCGTCGGTGGCCTCGGCCATGGACAGGAGCATGTCCACCCGCTCCTCTTCGGACAGGGGCTGCCCCACCACGTGCAGGCCGTGGGGAATGAGGGTGTACTCCAGTTCCAGGATCTGTTCGTTGAGCTTGAGGATCTGCGTGTCCGCATCCCCGGCATCGGAGACATCCCACAGGGGCTCGGCCTTGCACAGCTCCAGCTCGGCGGCCTGGGACTGGATCAGGGCCGCCAGTTCCTCCCGCTGATGGGCCTGTTCCGGCTCCAGACCGCGCCAGCGCTCCAGGGAGCTCTTCAGATCCAGCAAACCGCGATACAGCCCCGCATGGGCCACCGGCGGGGTCAGGTAGCTGATCAGGGTGGCACCGGCGCGGCGCTTGGCGATGGCTCCTTCCGAGGGGTTGTTGGAAGCGTACAGGTACAGGTTGGGCAGATCGCCGATGAGACGGTCCGGCCAGCAGGTGCCGGACATGCCCACCTGCTTGCCGGGCATGAACTCCAGGGCGCCGTGGGTACCGAAATGCAGCACCGCGTGAGCCTTGAAATCCTCCCGCAGGTAGCGATAGAAGGCGGAGAAGGCATGGGTGGGGGCAAAGCCGTGCTCGAACAGCAGGCGCATGGGGTCGCCTTCGTAGCCGAAGGACGGCTGCACGGCCACCAGCACGTTGCCGAACTGCCGTCCCTGGACCAGGATGGAACTGCCGTTGCTGAGCAGCTTGCCGGGCGCGGCGCCCCACTGGGATTCGATCTGCTTGAGCCAGCGTTCCCGGCGCACGTGCTCTTCGGCGGGGATCAGGGTATGGACGTTGGCATCGGAGCCGTACTGCTCCCGGTTGCCGTTGATCACCGCCTCGCGCAGGGCGTCGGCGTTCTCGGGCAAATCCACCTGGTACCCTTCCGCCTTCATGGCCTTGAGGGTATTGAAGAGGGATTCGAACACCGCCAGGTAGGCGGCGGTGCCGGTATTGCCCGCATTGGGCGGGAAGTTGAACAGGACGATGGCCACCTTGCGCTGGGCGCGCTCGGAGCGGCGCAGCTCCACCAGCTTGCGCACCCGGGCCACCAGCATGGCGGTACGCTCCTTGCAGGTGGACATGTCCTGAGGATTCTCGATCTGGCTGAAGGTACAGGGGGTGTCGCAACCCTGGCAGACCGCCCCTTCGCCGCCGGGACGCCCGCCGTAGACCATGGGCACGGTACTGCCGTCCAGCTCCGGGATGGCCACCATGATGGTGCTTTCCACCGGCAACAGGCCGCGGTCGGAGTTGCCCCACTGATCCAGGGTCTGGAATTCCACCGGATGAGCGGCCACATAGGGCACATCCAGCTTGGACAGGATCTCCTCGGCGGCGCGGGCATCGTTGTAGGCGGGACCGCCCACCAGGGAAAAACCGGTCAGGGACACCACGGCATCCACCGTGGGGCGGCCATCCTTCATGAAGAACTTTTCGATGGCGGGACGGGAGTCCAGGCCGGAGGCGAAGGCCGGCACCACCTGCATGCCTTCCTCTTCCAGGCTGCGGATGACCGGATCGTAGTGGCCGGCATTACCCGCCAGGACATAGGAACGCAGCACCAATACCCCGACCCGACCCTTGGCATTCTTGTCGGACCAGCGGGCCGGCAGGTCCTGCAGACGGTCGGAGATGCGCGGTTTCATGTCCGGGTGATAGATGCCGGTCTCGGGATATTCCACCGGCATGGAGGACGGCACCTTGCCCTTGAGGGCGGCGCGAGGGCCGGAGGCATAGCGGTCGACGAGGAAGCGAATCATGTTGCTCATGTTCTCTTCCGAACCGCCCAGCCAGTACTGCAGGGTGAGGAAGTAGGCGCGGACGTCCTGGGCGGTGCCCGGGATGAAGCGCAAAAGCTGGGGAATGCGCCGCAGCATCTTCATCTGCTGGGCGCCGGCGGTCCCGCCGGATTCCTTGCCCTTGTTGCCCCGCAGGCGCTTGAGCAGGGTCATGGGGCCACTGCTGGGCTTGGACATGTCGAAGCTGCCCATGTGGGTCAGCTTGGTCACATCGGCGGCGGACATGGCGCAGACCAGGGCATCGCAGTTGTCGCGACGGGCTTCCAGGGCCGGCACGATGGGCTTGTACTGGTCTTCCAGGAACAGCATGGTGGCGATGATAATGTCTGCCTTCTCGATGTCCGACCGGCAGGCCTCCAGGGCCTCCTGGTCGCCCTGCCACTCGGAGGCGGCATGCAGGCTCAGCGTCAGGCCCGGCAGGTCTTTCTGTAGCTTGATCCGTGCCCGGTCCGTGGCACTGGCCAGATGAGTGTCCATGGTCACGATGACAACCCGGACGGGAGTATGATCAACTGTGGACTTGGGCTTTGTTGCCATGATGCTCTTGGTGCCTGTTGATAGATTGGGCCGGGTGAGGCGGTCGGACGAATTCACCCTGGAATGCGTGTCAAATTAGATCGCCCTGCCCCGGGTGTCAACCAAGCTAGACAACAACCCGGGGTATAGTTGAGCTTTATCGTGTTCAGTTCAAGTGGAGACCTGTCTTGAAAGGAATTACCCGAACCTTCCTCACCGGCCTGGCGGCCATTCTGCCGTTACTGGTCACTGTTGTGCTGCTGCTGTGGCTGAGCAACACCCTGGAAAACCTGCTGGGCGCGGTGCTGCAATGGGTCCTGCCCGATATGCTGTACTTCCCGGGCCTGGGGCTTATCACTGGTATCGGCCTGATCTTCGCTCTGGGGCTGCTGATGCGGGCCTATATCGTGCAGGGGATCTTCAACTGGGTGGAAGGCTGGATGCAGCGCATCCCGGTGGTGAAGACCATTCACGGCACGGTGCGGGACGTGACCCGGCTGTTTTCCAGCGACATCCAGAAGCGCTTCGGTGAGGCGGTGCTGGTCACCCTGCCGGGGCTGGAAGGCAAGCTGGTGGGATTCGTCACCCGGGAGGACTTTACCGGACTGCCCGACAACCTGGGCGGCAAAGGGATGATCGCCGTCTACCTGCCCATGAGTTATCAGATCGGCGGCTACACCCTGATGTTGCCGCGGGAGCGGGTGGAACCACTGGATCTGTCCCTGGAAGATGCCATGCGCTATACCCTCACCGCCGGTGTCTCCGCCCACAAGAACGATGACTGATCCTGCACACTCCCGCTGCCGGCGCTATCTCAAGGTGCCCTGGAACCCGTCCTGGAACACCCTCAGGGCAGCCACCCCAAGGCCTTCCGCCAGACGGGTGAACAGATCCTGGCGCCGGGTGAAGTCCACGATCCGCTCCTCGCCGACCACCTCCCGGGCGACATAACCGGCACTGCCCAGGCCGTCGATCAGACCCAGCTCAACGCCTTCCTCGCCGGTCCAGATCAGGCCGGTGAAGAGGCGGGGATCATCCGCCAGCCGATCGCCACGACCGGTCTTCACCGCCTCCACGAATTGCATGTGGATACGATCCAGCATGGCCTGGACATGGGCCTTTTCATCCGCCTGCACGGGCATGAAGGGATCCAGCAGACCCTTGTTGCCACCCGCCGTCATCAGACGGCGTTCGATGCCGAGGCGGTCGATGGCGTCCACAAAGCCGAAGCTGTCCATGCGCACCCCGATGGAACCGATGATGCTGGCCCTGTCGGCATAGATCCGGTCCGCGGAAACGGCCACATAGTAGCCGCCGGAAGCCCCCACATCGGAGATCACCGCATAGAGCGGGATATCGGGATGCTGCTCCCGCAGGTGCCGGATGGCGTCATTGATGTAACCGGCCTGTACCGGACTGCCGCCCGGGCTGTTGATGCGCAGGATCACCGCCACGGTATTGCGGTTCTCGAAGGCGGCCCGCAAGCCCCTCACCACCAGGTCGGCACTGGCGGCACTCCCCTCGGCAATGATGCCCTGGACATCCACCAGGGCGGTGTGGGGCGCCTTGCGATCCGCGTCCCGGCCCGGCATGGAGTCCATCACCGCAAACAGGATGAAGAAGAGGTAGGCAAAGCCCAGCAGCTTGAAGAAGATACCCCAGCGGCGGGCGGCGCGACGCTCCTTGACACCTGCCAGGGCAATCTCACGCAGCGCCTCCCGCTCCCAATTTTCCGGGGCGGAACGGCGCTGGCCGTCATCGGGATCCATTGAAGCATTCATCGGTTGAAGTATCCTTGATTGCACATGATGTTTTCGACCACAGGCCCTATGAGGACCGCCCCTGGCACCGGCGCTTCAGCCACTCCGGCAATTGCGCCACCCCTTCCAGCAGGCCCCTGGGGGCATGGGATTGCAGTTCCCGGGCGGAATGGACACCGGAGGTGACACCCAGGGCGTCGGTACCGGCATTGCGGGCCATCAGCAGGTCGTGAGTGCTGTCGCCGATCATCAATGTCCGCGCCGGCATGACGCCCAGCTCGTCCATGATGCCCAGCAACATCTGGGGATGGGGCTTGGAGAGTGTCTCGTCCGCGCACCGGGTCGTCAGAAAGCGAGGCCCCAGGCCCGTTTCCTCCAGCACCCGATCCAGCCCCATCCGTGACTTGCCGGTGGCCACGGCACACCAGTATCCCTGTCCACGCAGGTCATCCAGCAGTTCCGGCACACCCGCAAACAGGGGCATGGGGGTGTCGTCGGTGAACAGGAACCGTTCCCGATAGGCCTGGGTGAAGGCATGGAACAGATCCTCGTCCGCATCCGGATAGAGCTGCAGGATGGCTTCCCGCATGCCCAGGCCGATCACATGACGCAGACGCTGTTCCGGCAACGGGGCAATACCCAGGAACTCAATGGTGGACTGCATGCAGGTCACAATGCGCGCCACCGAATCCATCAGGGTGCCGTCCCAGTCGAAGACCAGCAGTTGATAGGGGTTTTCAGATGTCACAGGGAAAAGACCTCAATCCAACGGTGCAAGCCGCCCCAGCACCTGCTCCAGTTCCGGTTCCAGCGGGGCTTCGACGGCATAGGTGCGATCACTGCCCGGCAGCGTGAAATGCAGGGCACGGGCATGCAGGAACTGGCGCCTGAGTCCCAGCTTCTTCAAGCGGCGATTGAACTCGAAATCACCATAGTGCCGATCACCCGCCACCGGATGCCCCTCATGGGCCGCGTGCACACGGATCTGATGGGTGCGCCCCGTGCCGATGCGGACATCCATGAGGGTGGCCTGGTCAAAACGCCGCACCGGGATGAACAGGCTATCCGCGTCGCGGCCCTCCTCCTCATCCACCTGTACCAGCCGGATACCACCACGACGGGCATTACGGGCCAGGCCCGCGTTCACTCGACGCTCCCCCCCGGCCACCGCCCCGCCAGCAGGGTCAGATAGATCTTGTCGATCCCGCCGCCACGCAGAAGTTCATGAAAGGCCAGCAGCGCCGGACGATTACGAGCCAGCACCAGACAGCCACTGGTCTCCCGGTCGAGGCGGTGGGCCAGTTCCAGGAAGGGCTTGCCCCGGCCCATCTTGCGCAGAGCCTCGATGACCCCCACAGCCACGCCACTGCCCCCATGCACCGGCAAACCGGCGGGCTTGTTGATCACCAGCAGGTCGTCGTCTTCCAGCAGCACCGACCACTCCAGCAGATCCGCCAGCCCCTGGGGCAACGGCCGGTCATCCTGTCGCGGTTCGCTACGGCTGACCGGTGGAATCCGCACACTATCCCCGGTCACGACCCGGTAATCGGGCTTGGCGCGACCCTTGTTGACACGCACCTCACCCTTACGCAGGAGTCGGTAGACCCGGGTACGGGGCACACCCTTGAGATGGCGCAGGAGGAAATTGTCCAGGCGCTGTCCGGCATCGGCCGCACCGACCTGGACGTGGACAACCGTCGAAGGGCTGGATTCAGGGGTTTTGGGCATGATCGAATAATAACAGGTCGCTCAAAGGTTTGATGGAATTATACCGGGTTGCTATCATGACGCGTCGCGCTGGGTTGACTCGGCAGATATCGGGGCGGCCCCGCGGCCTCGCGGTTGCCGCAAACCCTCCCGAATCGCCCACCTCCCGCGACCGACAGAACACCAAACGGAGAATGCCTGCCCAAGGGGCATGTGTCGTTCCCCGTCATGGATATCCACGCTCTAGAAATTAAAGAACCTTTGAATATTCTGAGCGGTTTTTTGGACAATCTTGCCCCCACGACCCCATGCCCTGCACATGCGGGCATCGTGCTCCCATGGCTGTTCGCATGCGCCCTGATGATCGGCGGCGTGCGCCCCCTCCATGCAGCACTGCCGAAGCCCTGTGAGCGCCGGGGCGTGGACGGGCATTGCACCCGAGACACACTTCATGAAACGAATCCTAGTCAATGCCACGCAGCCGGAAGAGCTGCGAGTGGCCATGGTGGACGGCCAGAAACTCTACGATCTGGACATCGAGCTACCTTCCCGCGAACAGAAAAAGGCCAACGTCTACAAGGGTGTCGTCACCCGCGTCGAACCCAGCCTTGAAGCTGCCTTCGTCAACTACGGCGCGGAGCGACACGGTTTCCTGCCCTTCAAGGAAATCTCCCGCAGTTATCTGAACCAGCCCGACAACCCCGAAGCCTCGCCGAAAACCTCCCTCAAGGAGGGCATGGAACTCATCGTCCAGGTGGAAAAGGAGGAACGGGGCAACAAGGGCGCCGCCCTGACCACCTTCGTCAGCCTGGCAGGGCGTTATCTGGTGCTCATGCCCAACAACCCCCGGGCCGGCGGCGTGTCACGCCGCATCGAGGGCGAGGAACGCAGCGAGATCCGCGAATCCCTGGCTCAACTGGATGTGCCGCAGGGCATGGGGCTGATCGCCCGCACCGCAGGTGTCGGCCGCAGCGTGGAAGAACTGCAGTGGGATCTGGAATACCTCAAGACCCTCTGGATCTCCATCGCCGAGGCCGCCGAAATCCGCAAGGGCCCGTTCCTGATCTATCAGGAAAGCAATGTCATCATCCGTACCCTGCGGGATCACATGCGCAACGACATCGCCGAAGTCATCATTGATGATGCCAAGGTCTTCGACCAGGCTCGGGACTTCGTGCAGCAGGTGATGCCCAATAACCTGCGCAAGCTCAAGCTCTACGAAGACCACGTCCCCCTGTTCAACCGCTATCAGATCGAAAGCCAGATCGAGGCCGCCTTCCAGCGGGAGGTCACCCTGCCCTCCGGTGGCGCCATCGTCATCGATCACACCGAGGCGCTGATCTCCATCGATGTCAACTCCGCCCGTGCCACCAAGGGTAGCGACATCGAGGAAACGGCCCTCAACACCAATCTGGAAGCCGCCGAGGAGATTGCCCGACAGCTGCGACTGCGAGATCTGGGCGGTCTCATCGTCATCGACTTCATCGACATGGCCCCCAACAAGAACCAGCGCGAGGTGGAAAACCGTCTGCGCTCGGCTCTGGAAGTGGATCGGGCCCGTGTCCAGGTAGGACGCATCTCACGCTTCGGTCTGCTCGAAATGTCTCGCCAGCGTCTGCGCCCCTCCCTCGGAGAGTCCAGCCAGATCGTCTGCCCCCGCTGCAATGGTCACGGCCACATCCGCAGCGTGGAGTCACTGTCCCTGTCCGTGCTGCGACTGGTGGAAGAAGAGGCCATGAAAGAGAAGACCGGGTGCGTGCTGGCTCACCTGCCGGTAGACGTGGCCACCTTCCTGCTGAACGAAAAAAGGGACGTGATCTCCACCATCGAAACCCGTTACAGGGTAGACATTACCCTGGTACCCAGCCCTGGCATGCTGACACCCCATTTCACGGTACGACGCATGCGCGGCGAGGAAGTGGCGGAGGAACTCGAGGGCAGGAACAGCTACCAGCTCCTGGCGGAAGATGAGCCTGAACTGGTCAACCAGACCCGCAAGAGCCGTCTTGAGAAGGCCATGGTGCAGACCATCGCCACCACCTCCCCGGCACCACGGGAGTCCCAGCCGCGGCCCCAGGTAGCCGCCGCTCAGGATCGGCGTAGCGCCTCCCCGGTATCCCTGCCCGGTCTGTTCAGCCGCATCTGGAGCAGCCTGTTCTCCAATGAGGAACGTCAGGTGACGCAGGCTGCGCCCCGCCCGGCACAACGCAGCCAGCCTGCCCGCAGCCCCGAGCCCCGGAGCAACCAAGGCCGCACAGAACGGACCGAAGGCAGCACGTCGCCCGCCCGGCGCGAACGCCCGCCCCAGGAAGGGGATGCCGATACGAGCAAGGGGCGCTCCCGACGCACCCCTCGTTCCCGGCGCGGCCGGGATGCAGGCAGCGATGAGCGCTCGCGCGGCAACGGCGGTCAGCGCCCGGAACCCACCAGACGCACCGAAGAAGCCGACGCCGTCAAACCCGTACCCCCTATTGCAACCGAGACACCGCCAGCAGCACCCCAGGAGGAATCCCGCCCCAGCGAAACCGCCCAGTCCCCCGCACAGGAGCGTCGGGAGCGGGACGGCGGTACCCGGAGTCGAGGACGCAGGGGCGGCCGTCGCCGTCGTCGCAGCACCGGCTCGGGTGATGAGTCCCGTGCCACGGAAAACGGCCGTCAAGACGAAGCTCAGAACTCTCCGGAGACAACAGGGGAGGCCCGCAAGGCGTCTTCCGACGTCGTGGAACAGACTGCCGGACAGCGTGAATACAGCCGTCTCCGGGAACCCGCCCAGGCCGCTCCGGACAATGCTGGAACATCCATGCCAAAAACCGAGCAGCCCGGACAGGAAACCCGGACAAATGCCGCTGTCGATTCCAATCGCCAGCTGCCCCCACCGGCGGCGGCCAAGCCTCTTGCCGTCCCGACGGAACCTCGCTCTGCCGAGCCACCGGCGCCCAAGGTGGAGCTGCCCCGTGAAATGTCTCAGTCCTCCCAGGAAAAGGCATCACCGGCACCGGTAAAGGAGAGCGCGGGAGACAAGGACCCGCAGGCAACCCCCTCGGCCACGCCTGACGAGGGTGGTAAGGGCGTCACGGAAGACACCCGTGAGCCTCGTCGCTCAGGCTCCGTCAAGGCCCAGAGACCCGCCGGCCCCCGTCGCGGTGAAGGCCGGCGCACGACCGCCGGCACCAGCAAGGAAGAGGCGGCCAGGACGGCGAAGGAGCATGCCGGCACGGTCGCAGCCACCGCTCCGGAAACATCGGCCGCGGTCGAAAAACCCGCTCCCGCCGACCCGGTGGACAGCGTTAAGGAAACACCGCCGGTGGACAGCGGCAAGGGACCGGACGCCACGGATCGCTGACGGCGCGACCCGCTCTGCCACCCAGTGGCCGGGGGAACTACCCCCGGCCCTTCAACGGAAGATCGTGAGTCTGACAGAGGTGCAACAACAATCCTCTGGAAGCATCTTCCACCATGTCCATGACCCGCTCAAAACCGGCGGAACCGCCATAGTAAGGGTCCGGCACCTCCTGCTCGGACCATTGGCTGCCGAACTCCATGAACAGGGACAGACGCATGCCGGGACGTCCCTCGCCCATCAGTCGGACGTTCTCCAGATTGTCCCGGTCCATCACCATCACGTAATCAAACCGTTCCAGATCCGCACGATCAATGCGCCGGGCCCGTTGTCCGGACAGGTCAATTCCTCGGGCCTGGGCCGTGCGTCGCGCCCGCTCGTCCGGCGGCTCGTCCACGTGGTAGGCATGGGTCCCCGCGGAATCCACATAAATCAGATCCTCAAGACCCGCTTGTGCCACATGATGTTCAAAGACACCCTGAGCCATGGGGGATCGACAGATATTCCCCATGCAAACGAACAGGACATTCACTTTCATCTCAAAATCTCCACCAACAGGCCCGGACTGCCTGAGCCGCTGAAACCATTTCTTGATCATTCACCATCCATCCCGATACTCTCCGGGCGCGTTGCCAGGGGGCATCGACGCAGGCTATGGTTAGACCATCCATGGAAACTTCCGCTCCCCAGCTGATTCGTCTCCCACCTGCCGACCTGCAGGCCGGCACGCTGAGCAATCTCCTGCAACGCCTCCAGACCGGACAGATCCTCCAGGCCAGGGTTCTGACCGGCAGTCTGAGCGCAGGAGAGACCGTGCAGCTGCGGCTGGCGGGTGAAATCCTGGCGCTACGCCTGCCGGTGGCCGTACGCGCCGGGGATAGCCTGCGGATGCAGGTCACCGCCGTCAACCCCAGACTGGAACTTGCTCTGCTGCGGGAAGCATCGTCGCCACAACCGTCCGCGCCACACTCTCCATTGCCGAATACGCCGCAGGCAATCCTGCCGATCTTGCTCAGGCAGTGGGCGCCTCAGCAGTCCGGACAGGCCCCCCTGCTGGCAAACCTGCACGCACTGAACCAGCCGGGACAGGCCGCTGTTCCGGGGCTTCCCGAACCGCTAGCCCAGGCCTTGCAGCGTCTGTGGCAGACCCTGCCCACCCCCTCACACATTGCCAACCCGGAAGGTCTGCGCCAGGCGATACTGGCTTCGGGCCTGTTCTACGAAGCCCGGCTCGCTCACCCCGCGCCTTCGGCGCGCACGGATCTCCCCCAGGACCTGAAAGCACGCCTGCTGTCTCTGGCCGAACAACTGCGCGCCCTGCCCCTGCAGCCGCGCACCGCATTGCCCCGGGGTGGCCAAGCGACGGCGGACCTACCGCCACCCTTGCCCAACACCTCACCGACCGCCCAGCCTCGCGCACCGGCGGCCGCCGGAGCCGCACTCCTGCCCGCCCCTCTGCTGCTGGACGCATTGCGCCAGCAGGTGGAGCGATCCCTGGCCAGACTGGTGGTCCATCAGCTTTCATCCACGGAGAAACCGGACGAGGTTTCTCCGCCGCGCTGGCTGCTGGAACTGGCCCTGCGCGCAGAACAGGGGGTCGACATCGTCCATATGCGTCTGGAACGGGAGGCCCGCCAGGGTCACGGGGATGATGCCCATGAACATGCCTGGAAAGCGGATCTGGCCCTGGATCTGCCTGAACTGGGACCGGTGCATGTCAGGATCGTGGTCCGGGGACAGGACGTCAGCACCCACTTCCGGGTCGACTCGGAAGAGACACGCCGACGCCTTGAAGACGCCCTGCCCCGGCTCAAGGACAACCTGGAAGCCAGGAATCTTCAGGTTCACAGCCTGAACTGCCGCACCGGAACACCCCCGGAACCCTCGCCCACCGCCGCGGACGGCCCCTGGATCGACAGCCACGCCTGATGAAGACACCCATCGAACACAAGCAGGGCCGGCGGCAGGCAATTGCGTTGCACTACGGCGGCAGCGGCGCCCCACGCCTGACGGCCAAGGGTGAAGGGGAGCTGGCGGAGCGGATACTGGACATCGCCAGGGCCCATGATGTGCCCGTTCATCGGGATGCCGCCCTGAGCATGACCCTTTCCCGCGTCCCCCTGGGCGAGGAGATTCCGGAAAATCTCTATGTGGCGGTGGCGGAAGTCCTGGCCTTCGTCTACCTGCTCAGCGGCAGGACGCCCGCCGATGCCGGCAGACATCAGGACACGGACTGATCGCGATGCATGGCCAGCAGCAGTTCCGCCTCCCCCGATGAGAGCCCGCAACTGGCCACCAGGTCATCCCGGGTCGCCCCCTGTCTGACCATGCGCATGGCCTGCCGGTAAGGGCCTTCATCCACATCGCGCATGAGTACCTGCTCCTGCTGCTCCGCCAGACGCCGCAGTTGCTGATCCACCTTCTTGCGATAGGCCTCGAACTGCTGTTCCTCGCTGTGCAGCGCACTGAGCGCACCCCTCAGGGCCAGCACAGAGGTTTCCTGCAGGTTCAGTCGCTTGCGCATGCCATCCAGCTGGTGTTTGAGCCAGAAACAGGCCGCGGCACTTGCCATGGCAATCAGTAAGGCCAGGGTCATGACGATGTAAGGAATCATGCGTATTCGTCTATGTGGTTGGGGTCATCATCCCGGTCAGACCTGCGCGGCGGCCCGGAGGGCGGCTTGCCGTCATCCTGACTCTCGTCGTCCGCATCGCCTTCCGGTCGCTTGCGACGGGGCGGAGAACGGGGAAACCGCCCCCGCTCGTCCCCTTCCTCGGGCACGGGGCGCCCCGGCACCAGTGGGTGGGCAGGCGGAATCGGGAGATCTGCGGCCATGGCGTGCCTCCGGAAAAGAAGGTCATCCCTCTTAAAGGGTTGCCACCTCGGCCCACTCATCATCGGTGAGCAGCTTGTTGAGGTCAACCACGATGGTCAGCTCGCCGTCACGACTGGCCACGCCCTGGATGTACTTGGAGCTTTCATCGTTGCCCACGTTCGGGGCCGGCTCCACATCCCGGGCCGCCAGCTCGATGACTTCAGCCACGCTGTCCACCATGATGCCGACCACCTGCCCACTCACCTCGATGATGACGATCCTGGAGGCATCGTCGGAGTCCTTGTCCATCAGGCCCATGCGACGGCGGGCATCAATCACCGTGACCACATTGCCGCGCAGATTGATGATGCCGAGTACGTAATGGGGTGCCCCAGGCACCGGCGCGATCTCCGTCACCCGCAGCACCTCCTGCACCTGCATGACGTTGATGGCATAGGTCTCCTCCGCAAGCCGGAAAGTGACGTACTGAGTGGCAGCTGCCGCCTGGGATTCTTTTGCCATGAAATGAAACCTCTGTTCGGGCCGGGAACATCGTGTCATGTGACCGGCGATGGTTCTTGATATCGGAATGTTCAGGCTGCAGAAGGCGCCCTCAGCCCCAGGTACCCTGCTCCAGGCTCCGGGCCAGGTAGTCCGCATCCAGTATCGCACACAGGTGCTTGATCACCGTGCCGGAAAGCCAGGGTCGCTTGCCGCTTGGCGAACGCCAGCGCACCAGTTCGGGAGACAGGATCAGGGTTTCTTCCACCCGATCACAGGCCAGTCCCCAACGCCCCTCGTCGATGAGGATCAGGTTGCCGGGAGGCGGCCTTTGCGCCAGACGATCCGGCGGCAGCACGTGGGGGCTGATATCCACCACCTTCACCTTGCGGCCATGGTGTTCCGTCAATCCCAGAAACAGGGCACTGTGACCAGGCATGGGGGTGATTTCCCTGGGCATTGCCAGAATGCCGGTCAGCTTGACCAGTGGAATCGCCAGCGTCACCCCGCCCAGCCGGAACAGCAGACACTGAAAGGGTTTTCGTGCCCAGGCCGGGGGATGATCCTGCACCGGCGGTGTGGGCGGTGGCGGCGGTACGGCGACCGGCGCAGGCCTGATCGGGGTCACCAGGGAGCGTGCGGGAGTGGGGGGCGTGGGCTTGGCGACGGCCGGCGGTGCCTCAGGCACGGACGAATGCGGCGTGACTTCCGCGATTTCCTGCAGCAGATCATCCAGATAGGCGGTGAGTGCCTGGGGCTCATCCACCACCGTGATCCGTTGCTTGTGCACCTCCGGCCTGTCATCCCGCTGATTCATGATGCGGCCCTTTGGTGAAAGTCGTCCTGGCCCAGTAAAGCAGCCAGCAAGCGGGCATAGGCTTCCGTACCCCGGGCATCCGGCACCATGATGGGCAGGGGCATGCCGGCGATGGCCGCTTCCCTGAACTTGGTATCCACGGTGATCACGCCTTGCCAGAGGCAGTCGCTGTAATTGTCACGCAGCTCCCACAGCGCCTGGGTGGAGGCGCGGGTACGGCGATCGAACAAGGTGGGTACCACCACATATTCCAGGCTGTCCTTGCGGGAACGCTGGATCATTTTCAATGTCTGCAGCATGCGGTCCAGCCCGCGAATGGCCAGATATTCCGTCTGTACCGGGATGAGCAGCTTGCTGCAGGCCGCCAGGGCGTTCACCATCAATACTCCCAGCATGGGCGGACAATCCAGCAGGACGTACTCAAAGCGCCCCTGAAGTCCCTGGATCGCCCGCTTGATGACCAGACCCATGCCTTCCCGGGTCCCCAGCTGACGATCCAGCGTGGCCTGGGCCGTCGATGCGGGCAGAATGTACAGATGATCGAACCGGGTAGCGCGTACCGCTCCGGCTGCCTGGATCGGGCGGCCTTCCGCCGCCTGGTGAAACAGGCTGTAGACACCACCGGTCGCACCTTCCGGGTCACCGCCGAAATAGGCGGTCAGGGAGCCGTGCGGGTCAAGATCCACCAGCAGGGTCTCATGTCCCCTGGCTGCCAGCAGCCCGCCCAGGGATACCGTGGTGGTGGTCTTTCCCACCCCTCCCTTCTGATTGGCGACAGCCCATACTACGGTCATGGCTGATCCTCCATGCTTCGTCGTCCCTGATGCAACAGTATCTGGATGTCCTCGCGCAGCATCTCCGGTGGGGCACCCTCTCCCATGCCGGGACGACGCCCCGCCAGCACCACAATATTGACACGACGATTCTGCAGACGCCCTTCCGGTGTCGCATTGTCGGCCTTGGGGCGATATTCGCCGAATCCGATGGCCGCCATCTGCTCCGGATCCACCCCATTGCGGGCAAACAGGTTGACCACGGTGGCGGCCCGCCCGGATGACAGCTCCCAATTGGAAGGATAGACCGGCGTGCTGATGGGGATATTGTCGGTATGACCTTCCACATGGATGCGCGCGGGAAACTGGGCCAGGATGGCGGCCAGTCTCTCCAGTATCGGTACCGCTTCCGATGCCAGCTCGGCACTGCCGCTGGCGAACAGGATGCTGGTATTGATCTGGACCTCGATCCAGAGTCGATCCCGTCCCACCTCGATCAGGCCTGCCTCGATCAACGGCGCCATGGCCACCTCGATCTGGTCCGCCATGGCATTGATCCCCTCGATGGCCACCGACAGCCCATCCAGATCCATGTCCACCAGAATCTCTTCCAGGCTGCGGGTCATCTGCCCTAGCTCCGCGAGAGAGGCGATGGGCGGCGGCTCCACCACGGAAGGACGTGGTGAGCGGGTCAGATCACCCACCTGAACCGGCTCAATGGTCCTGGGGGTAGCCCTGAAAGCCTCGACCAGGGACTCGGAAAGAATCCGGTATTTACCCTCGTTGAGCGACGAGATCGCGTACATCACCACGAAGAAGGCCAACAGGAGGGTCAGTAGATCCGCATAGGGGATCGCCCAGGCCTCGTGATTGACATGATCCTCGTGTTTTTTGCGACGTCTCGACATGACAGGCTTCCAGCAACCTCCTCAGAGCCGCGGCCATGGTGCATGGCCCAACGGATCAGTGCAGATACCCCTGCAGTTTGGTTTCGATATTGCGCGGATTCTCACCCTCGGCAATGGAGATGATTCCTTCAATGATCATTTCCCGATAAGACCCCTGATTCTGGATGATGGCCTTGAGCTTGTTGGCCACCGGCAGGAAAAACAGGTTGGCCGAGGCAATCCCGTAGATGGTGGCCACAAAGGCCGCCGCGATGCCGGCACCCAGGCGACTGGGATCGGCCAGGTTCTGCATCACTGCCATCAGGCCCATCACCGCGCCGATGATGCCCATGGTCGGCGCGTAGATGCCCATGCTTTCATAGACCTTGGCGGCCTGGGTGTGAAAATCTTCACGGGTCTGGCTATCCACTTCCAGAATCGTGCGGATGGTCTCGGGTTCCGTGCCGTCCACCAACAGCTGCAGGCCCTTGCGGGCGAACGGGTCTTCCTCGGTTTCCGCCAGGGATTCAAGCCCCAGCAGGCCTTCCTTGCGGGCCACCTGACTCCAGCTGATGATCCGCTCAATGATCGCTTCCGGATCCAGGCGCGGCGGCACGAAGGCCCAGGGCAGGATCTTCATGGACTGCAGGAATACCGCCGGACGGGCCTGAATCAGGGCGGCGGCAATGGTGCCGATCACCACGATCACGAACGCGGCCAGGTTCCACAGGGCAGCCAGGCCACTGCCCTTGGCAATGGTGCCACCGAAAATGGCCACCAGGGCCAGGAGTACACCGATCAGCGTCAGGATATCCATGGGTCAGCCCCCCTCCGCCAGCAACCTGCCGATCTGGGACAGCGGCAGAATCCGGTCCGCAAGCCCCGCATCCACCACCGCGGCCGGCATGCCGTACACCACGCAACTCTCCTCATCCTGGGCCCAGATCTTCGAGCCGCAGCGTTTGAGCAGCCGCGCTCCCTCCCGACCATCGGCACCCATGCCGGTCATGATGATGGCCAGGGCATCGCCGCGAAACACCGCGGCAGCGGAATTGAAAGTGACATCCACGCTGGGGCGATAGTGTTGTTCGGGTGCGCTTTCGGTGATCCTGATCCGTTGCTGGCCTGCGCGGGCCTCCACCAGCATCTGTTTGCCGCCGGGGGCCAGCAGGGCCAGCCCCGGAGTCAGCACATCACCATCGACTGCCTCCTTGACCCGGATCCGGCACAACTGATCCAGGCGCTGGGCAAAGGCCGGGGTGAAGGTGCCCGGCATGTGCTGTACCAACAACAACGGAAGTGGAAAATGGGCGGGCAGTTCCGACAGCACCTTCTGCAGTGCCAACGGTCCTCCCGTCGAGGTTCCGATGAGAACCACACGGAAATCCCGCAGTTGAACGGGTGTGCGATCCGCGACACTCCTTGAGGATCGGGGTGCCGCAGGGATGGCCGGCGGCGCGGCCGTCACCGATCTGCCCGACGGCGACGCGGCCGATGCCGGGCGAGAACCGGCGGCTAACGAGGTGGCAACAGCCGGTGTCGAGGTCGTGGGCTGGGAGAAGCGCCGCCGTCCGACCGCCTTGACGCGGCGGCGCAGCACTTCCTTGGCGTGCTCCTGGTCACGGGCAATCTCCTCGAATTTCTTCGGCAGGAAGTCCACCGCCCCGGCCTCCAGGGCGTCCAGGGTGGCCTTGGCCCCTTCGGTGGTGATGGAGGAAAACATGAGGATCGGTACCGGACGACGGGCCATGATGCGCCTGACGGCGGTGATGCCGTCCATCACCGGCATCTCGATATCCATGGTAATCACGTCCGGGCTCAGACTGGCGGCCAGTTCCACCGCCTCCTGGCCGTTGCCGGCGGTCCCCACCACCTCAATGGACGGATCGGCATTCAGGATTTCCACGATGCGGCGCCGGAAAAATCCGGAATCGTCCACCACCAGCACGCGAACCGCCATCAAGTCTCTCCATCTTTTTCAGGTCATGGGCCCTCGCGTCCGGATTGATCGGGATGTTGCGAGAGCAGATCAGATCAATGCCTTCTGGCGTAATTCTTCAAAAGCCCAGGTACGTCAAGAATCAGCGCAATGCCCCCATCGCCGGTGATGGTCGCACCCGCCAGACCGGGAACGCCGTGCAGCATATCGCCCAGGGGCTTGATGACCACCTCTTCCTGGCCGATCAGGCTGTCCACCACAAAGCCCACGCGCTGATTACCGCTGAACACCACCACCACATGCCCCATGCCCCGGTATTCATCGCTGCTGCCGGGCACAAGCCACCGCCGTAGATAGTAAAGCGGCAAGGAGCGATTACGCACCATGATGACCTCCTGGTCGTCCACGCGGTTGGTTCGGGACAGATCCAGGTCGAAAATTTCACTCACATTGGCCAACGGCAGGGCAAAACGCTGCCGGCCCAGCACCACCATCAAGGTGGGCAGGATGGCCAGGGTCAGCGGTAGCCGGATGCTCAGGATACTGCCCTTACCCGGTTCGGAAGTGACTTCCACCCGCCCATTGAGCTGGGCAATCCGAGTCTTGACCACATCCATGCCGACACCGCGGCCGGAAACGTCGGAAATCTCGGTCTTGGTGGAAAATCCCGCCCTGAAGATGAGATTGAAGGCATCGTGATCGGAAAGCCGTGACGCCGCATCTTCATCCATCAGTCCCTTTTCCACCGCCTTCCCGCGCAACACCTCCGGGTCCATGCCCTTGCCGTCATCGGAGATGGTCAGCAGGATATGATCACCCTCCTGGGCCGCGGACAGGACCACATGACCGGCACGGGGCTTACCGGCGGCCAGGCGCTCCTCCGGCGACTCGATGCCGTGATCGACCGCATTTCGCACCAGATGCACCAGGGGGTCTGCCAAGGCCTCCACCAGATTCTTGTCAAGATCGGTGTCCTCCCCCCACAGCTCCAGGTTGACCTCCTTTTTCAGACTGCGGGCCAGATCCCGGACCACCCGGGGAAAACGCCCAAACACCTTCTTGATCGGCTGCATCCGGGTCTTCATCACCGCGGCTTGCAAATCCGCCGTGACCACATCCAAATTGGTCACGGCCTTGGATACCTGTTCATCCCGCATCCGGGAGCGCAGGGTCGCCAGGCGGTTGCGCACCAGCACCAGTTCCCCCACCAGATTCATGATGTCATCCAGACGTTTGGTATCCACCCGGACCGACGTGTCGGCCAGAGCGGCCGGCTTGGCTCCCTTGTCGACGCCACCGACCGGCGTCTCCGCCGGTGCAGGTCTGGCGGCAGAAAGCGACGGCGCGCCGGCCGGTATCACGGGTTTAGGCGCCGCCCCCTTGCCATGGAGATTGTCCAGCAGGTTTTCGAACTCGTCATCGGTGATGATGTCCCCCGCTCCCTGGGGGGATGCCGGCTGGGTAGCGGCCGAACCCGGCCTCCTGCCCTGCAGTTCGTCCAGAAGCTGGTCGAATTCTTCATCGCTGATGGTGTCGCCACCCGCCTGCTCCTGGCCACCGGACACGGGTGGTGGTGGCGCGGCCGGGATCGGCCGCGGACCGCCATTCTGCTTCTGGTCCTGCAAGGCGTCCAGCAGGGCCTCAAACTCCTCATCCGTGATATCGCCCCCCTGCAGTTCCCCCGATGGCGATGCGGGCGGGGGCGGAGGCTCGGGTGCCACGGGGACAACCGGAGGGGGCGGCACCGATGCCTCTTCCTCTCCCTCGGGTAGCGCCAGGGGTTCCAGGGCCGCCATCAGCTGATCCGGCGCGGGTGCCGGTTGCGTGCCGGAGCGCACCTCGTCGAACATCCGGTTCAGCACATCAACCACCTGAAGAATGATATCCATCAGGTTGCTGTCCACACTGCGCTGGCCCTGACGCAGCAGGTTGAAGACATCCTCCGCGCGATGGCAGATCTTGACCAGGTTGTCCAGACTCAGGAATCCGGCCCCACCCTTAATGGTATGAAAGCTGCGAAAGACCGCATTGAGCAGGTCCTTGTCGCTGGGGGTCTGCTCCAGCTGCACCAGCTGCTCGCTCAGACCCTCCAGCAATTCACCGGCCTCAACCAAAAAGTCCTGCAGGATTTCGTCGTCGGTATCCAGACTCATGTCCGTCTCTCACGCCCGGTGCAAACGCACCCTGATACTCCGGTTTGGCGGCCGGAACGGCAAAACCTGAAACCGGCGGAGGCTCCGATGACAGGTCCGGCCTTAGAATCCAAGACTGGACAGCAGGTCATCCACATCGTCCTGGCTTTTCACCACGTCGCCATGGTCCGAAGTCCCCTTGACTGCGGGACCACCCGGCTGAATGTCCGCTTCCCTGTCCTTGCCCTCCGGCGTGGACAGGCGCTTGCCGGAAATGCGCACCAGCCCCACCAGGTTATCCTCCAGGTCCTGTACCAGGGTCATGACACGACGAATGACCTGCCCTGTGAGATCCTGGAAATCCTGGGCCATCAGCACTTCCGACAGCTGGCCGCGCAGGATCTCCGCGTCCCGTTCCGTATCCTGGAGAAAATCGGCCAGGGCCTGGCTCACCGACCGGAACTCGTCCACGGACATTTCCCGCTGACGGAAGCGGGCCCAGTCGGCCGCCAATGTGCGAGCGCGCTCAGCCAGCATTTCCGAGACCGGCAAGGCATCCTCCACGGCATTGAGGGTGCGATGGGCTGCCTGATCGGTCATGGCGACCACGTAGTTCAGACGTTCCTTGGCATCGGGGATGTCCTGATGCGTCAGTTCGGAGAGCCGGGAGTCCAGACGGAAGCTGTTCAGAGCCTCGTGCAGATCCCGGGTCAGCTTGCCCAGTTCCTGGAACAGCAGACTCTCGTGCATACGCCCCATCTCCTCGATGAGTCGCCCTGCCCCTTCCTCGTCTCCCGACTCCATGAGCGTGACCAGCTCACGGGCGCGTTCCAGCTGCTGCTGCCTGAACAGGGCTTCTTTACCGTCTTCCTGATTCTCCATGACGTTGCTCACCCTTTTTCCTGAAGCCGCTCGAAGATCTTATTGATCTTCTCCTTCAGGGTTTCTGCGGTGAAAGGTTTGACGATGTAGCCATTGACGCCGGCCTGGGCCGCTTCCACAATCTGCTCACGCTTGGCTTCCGCCGTCACCATGAGGACGGGCATGTCCTTGAGGCGGGGATCGGCACGCACAGCCCGCAGAAGATCGATGCCGGGCATGCCGGGCATGTTCCAGTCGGTGACCAGGAAGTCATAGTTACCGTTCTGCAGCATGGGCAGCGCAGTATTGCCGTCATCGGCTTCGGCGGTATTGTTGTATCCAAGATCCCGCAGCAAATTCTTGATAATGCGGCGCATCGTGGAAAAATCATCCACGATGAGGATCTTCATGTTCTTGTCCACAATAACCTCCCGATTAAACACACACCGAAGAAGGATCCCCTACCGGGGCGCTTCGGCATTCAAAAATCAATTCCACCGGCAAGGCGGAATCAGACCCGCTCCCCGTCGGCCACCCAATCGGCCATGCGGGCCCGGAGACGAAGCAGCGCCTGACCATGGATCTGGCAGACCCGGGACTCACTGACACCGAGCACTTCACCGATCTCCCGCAGGTTCAGTTCGTCATCATAATACAGCGAAAGGATCAAACGCTCCCGCTCTGGCAAGGTATTGACATGCTCGGCCAGGGCAGTGTGAAAGTCCATTCGGGTGATGGACTCCAGGGGCGTCAGCCCCTGGGCAGGGAGGAAATTGTCCACATCGCCATCCCCATCACAAAGATCGTCAAAACCCAGCACCCGGCTGCCGACGGCATCCCGCAGCATGTCGTGATAGGTATCCAGGTCCACCTCCAGGGCGGCCGCGATTTCCGCACCGCTAGCCTCGCGCCCTTCCCGGTTTTCAATTTCCCGGATTACCTCGCTGATGCGCCGGGCATTGCGATGCACGGAGCGGGGGGTCCAGTCACTGCGACGGACCTCGTCCAGCATGGCGCCACGGATCCGGATACCGGCATAGGTCTCGAAACTGGCCCCCTGGGAAGGGTCATAGTGATGGGCAGCCTCCAGCAGACCGATGACCCCGGACTGGATCAGGTCTTCCACCTGCACGTTGGCAGGCAGGCGGGCGAGCAGATGGTAAGCGATTCGCTTGACCAGGGCGACATGCTCATCCACCAGTCGAGTATGGTCTGACTCCGCGCTGGCATACATGGCTATGACACTGATGTGACTGGCTCCAGGTCGTTTCGACCGCTATTGATCAACCTTTCCACAAAGAATTCGATCCCCCCCCGGGAGTTACGGGGCATGGGCCATTGATCGATGCGACCGGCAATGGCGCGAAAGGCGCGGGCCGAGGGACTGGAGGGATAGGCCTCCAGCACGGTCTGCCGGCGCTGCACGGCCTTGCGCAACAGGTCGTCATGAGGAATTGCGCCGATGTAATCGAGGATCACGTCCTCCAGAAAACGATCGCAGACGGACACCAACTTACGAAACAGGCTCCGTCCTTCGTCCTCATTGTCGTTGCGGACCATGTTGGCCAGGATGCGAAACCGCATCAGGCCGTGATCCCGGTGCAATACCTTGATCAGGGCATAGGCATCAGTGATGGAGGCCGGCTCGTCGCACACCACCACCAGCACTTCCTGGGCCGCCCGGCAAAACCGGGTCACGCTGTCATGCAGGCCGGCCGCGGTATCCACCACCAGCACATCCAGGGGCTGGGACAACCCGCTGAAGGCACGGATGATACCGACATGCTGCGCCGGCTCCAGATCCGCCATGCGGGCGATGCCCGAGGCCGCCGGTACGATCAGCATGCCGGAGGGGCCTTCCAGCAACACCTCTTCCAGCGTGTTCTCGCCGTTGAGCACATGATACAGGTTGGCCTTGGGCTGCAACCCCAGCAGCACGTCCACGTTGGCCAGTCCCAGATCCGCATCCAGCAGCATCACCCGCTTGCCGCCCTGAGCCAGGGCTGCGGAGAGGTTCACCGACACATTGGTCTTGCCCACCCCGCCCTTGCCGCTGGACACCGCCAGCACGCGCACGGGGGACACTGCATCCGCCGTCGAGGATAACCGGGCCATATTGGGCTCACTGGCTGGAGGCATGGACATACCTGGCGTTGGGCTGGTTGATGGGCTCACGGAACATGGGAGAAACCATCTGGGCCTGACGGGCATCCGCCCGCTCGACACCCGCATCCACCATTCTGGCGGCAGTGGCCACCAGTCGGGCGGCGCGGGCCGGACGCAGGTCGTCAGGGATGCGCTGACCCTCGCTGACGAAGGTCAGCGGCAAGCCGGCCCGAATCAGGGTCGACAGGGCCTCGCCCAGCGAAGTGGCTTCATCCACCTTGGTCAGTACGCATCCCTCCGGCTGCAATCGGGCAAAGGATTTCACGGTCTCCGTCATCACGGCTTTCTGCACATTGGCGGCCATCACCAGCAGCGTCCTGGCGGAAGGCAGCGCCGTCAGGGATTCCAGTTCGGCCAGCAGTTTCATATCCCGCTGATTGGTACCCGCCGTATCAATGATGACCAGTCGCTTGGATTTCAACCCCTCTAGCATATCGCCCAACTGGCGCGCTGTCTGCGCCAGATAGACGGGAACCTCAAGGATCTGACCAAAGGTCTGCAACTGACGATGAGCGCCGATACGATAAGCATCCGTGGTGATCAGGGCCACCGAATCATGGCCGTGCCTGAGGCTCTGTAACGCCGCCAGCTTGGCCACCGTCGTAGTCTTCCCAACGCCGCTCGGACCCACCAGCGTGATGATGCCGGCCTGATCCAGGATGCCGTCCGGGGTCACCGCCAGGCGACCGGACAACTGGGTCAAGGCCTCCTGCCAGGCCTCCGCGGGATCCTCGGGATGGCTGATGGCCAGGGCAATCTCCTTGGCCAGTTCCGGCTCCAGCCCCATACGCTGCAACCGTGCCACCACGCCGGCCCGCTCCGGATCACGGCGCATGAACTCCTGGCCCGCCAGACTGGCAAGCTGGTCCTGCAGCATGGCGCGCAACCCTTGAATTTCTTTCTGCATGGCCAGCAGCGTAGGCTCCTGGGACCATTCAATATTCGCGACTTTCCTGGCCTTCGACGGCTTCGAGGGGGCGGGTTCCGTGGGCGAAGACGGCGGCGGTTCGACCACTGGCGTCAGCAGGGCCGGCAGCCCCTCTTCCGCCCAGCCATCATCACGACGAGCGCGCAGGGGCGGGAACTCCCCGGTGGGGACGCACACATTTTCCCTGGATGCGAGGGTCGCGGACAAGTCACTCTCCGCATCCGGGTCCGGTCCCGCGATGGGAGAGGCCGGCCGATCGGCGGCAAGCGACGAGGATCTGGACAACGAGGCGGGCCTGGACACCGGCTCGCTCGACTGCGCAGCCATCTCCAATACCGCTTCCTCGTCATAGTCCATGGCAGCGATCAACTCGATGCCGCCCTCCACGCTGCGGCTGGAAAGGATCACCGCATCCGGTCCCTGTTTCTCCCGCACCAGGCGGATGGCCTGGCGCATATCCGGTGCAAAATAGCGTTTTATCTTCATGACGGTAACCCGTTATCCCCGTTGCACTACCCCGTTTCCCTACCGACGGTGGCCACCACCCGGATCTGCTTGCTGTCCGGTATTTCCGTGTAGGCCAGGACATGGAGCCCGCGTACCGCCGAACGCAGCCAGCGGGACATCCAGGGCCGGATGTCCGGCGACACCACCAACACAGAAGGTTCGCCCGACATCTCCTGACGCTGGGAGGCCTCTGCGATGGAACGCTGCAGACGTTCGGCCAGTCCGGGTTCGATCCCGAGTCCTGCGCCGCTGCCTCCCTGTGAGGATTTTTGCAATATCTGTTCCAACGCTGGATCAATGGCCAGCAAAGGCAGTTCCGACGCGGTTCCCACGATATTCTGGACAATGGCCCGCGACAGGGAGACCCGGACCGCGGCCGTCAATGCGTCAGGATCCTGACTCTTGGCACCATGTTCCGCCAATGTTTCGGCGATGGTGCGCATGTCCCGTACCGGGATCTGCTCCGCCAACAGGTTCTGCATCACCTTGAGCACCACCCCCAGTGCCAGGGTCTTGGGCACCAGGTTTTCCACCAGCTTGGGCGAGTGCTTGGCCAGAGTGTCCAGCAGGTGCTGAACCTCCTCGTGGCCCAGCAGTTCATGGGCGTGGTCACGCAGGATCTGGGACAGATGGGTGGCAATCACCGTCCCTGCGTCCACCACCGTATAGCCCAGCCCCTGGGCCTCCTCCCGCTGCGCCGGATCGATCCAGAGTGCATCCAGACCGAAGGTCGGGTCCTTGGTGGGCGTCCCCTTCACCTGACCAAAGACCTGTCCGGGATTGATGGCCAGCTCCCGGTCCGGGAACACCTCGCCCTCCCCCGTGGTCACGCCCATCAGGGTGAGCCGGTAGTGATTCGGTCCCAGGTCCAGATTGTCGCGGATGTGCACCGGCTGGATCAGAAAACCCAGTTCCTGGGACAACTTGCGCCGCACGCCCTTGATCCGGGCCATCAGCTGCCCCCCCTGGGAACGGTCCACCAGCGGAATCAGGCGATACCCCACCTCCAGGCCCACAAGATCCACCGGCGGCACGTCATCCCAGGTCAGCTCCTTCATCTCCGGACTGGTGGGGGGCGGCGCCTCATCCTCCAGTGCTTTGGTGACCGCGGCGTCATCGGCGGCGCGCTGCTGGCTGATCAGATAGGCCGTGGCCCCCATCAGGGCACCCAGGCTCAGGAACACCATGTTGGGCATGCCGGGCACCAGTCCCAGGGCGCCAACGATGCCGCCCGCCACATAGAGGGCGCGTGGAGAACCGAACAACTGCTTGACGACCTGCTGGCCCATGTCCTGGGCCGTCGACACCCGGGTCACGATAATGGCCGTGGCCGATGACAGCACCAGGGAAGGAATCTGTGCCACCAGGCCGTCGCCGATGGTCAGCAGAACGTAGTTGGTGGCCGCATCCCCCACACTCATGCCGTGTTGCAGGGTACCGATCACCAGGCCACCGACGATGTTGATGAACAGGATCAGGATGCCGGCGATGGCATCCCCCCGGACAAACTTGCTGGCACCGTCCATGGAACCGTAGAAGTCGGCCTCCTGGGCCACCTCCTCCCGGCGCTTGCGGGCCTCGTCCTGGGAGATCAGCCCCGAGTTGAGATCGGCGTCGATGGCCATCTGCTTGCCGGGCATGGCATCCAGGGTGAAGCGGGCGCTCACTTCGGAGACACGGCCGGCGCCCTTGGTCACCACCACGAAGTTGATGATCACGAGGATGGCAAACACCACCAGGCCCACGGCGTAGTTGCCGCCCACCACGAAATCGCCGAAGGCCTGGATCACATTGCCCGCCGCATCGGTGCCGGTATGTCCTTCCAGCAGGATGACCCGGGTCGAGGCCACGTTCAGGGCCAGGCGCAGCAGGGTGGCCACCAGCAGTATGGTGGGGAATACCGCGAATTCCAGCGGGCGCGGGGTGTACACCGCCACCAGGATCACCACCAGGGACAGGGCGATGTTGAAGGTGAACAGCAGATCCAGGGCCAGCGGCGGCAGCGGGATGACCATCATGGCCAGCAACGCCATCAGCAGCAACGGCGCTCCCAGCCCCATGCGGTTCACATTCTTCAGACTGTCTGCAAAGCTCGCCATTTATGCATTCTCCGCAGGCGGCACATCACGTTTGAGAAACTCGTCGGGCACCGGCAGATCGGTAGGCGGTGTCGGCACCATCCCGCCTTCACGCAGCGCGGCACGCAACTGGTAGACATAGGCCAGCACCTGGGCCACGGCCACATAGAGTCCGGCGGGGATCTCCTGCTCCAGACGGGTGCTGTAGTACAGCGCCCGGGCCAGGGGCGGCGCCGACAGGAGGGTGACACCGGACTGTCTGGCCACCTCCCGGATCTCCCCCGCCACCAGATCCGCCCCCTTGGCCACCACCCGGGGCGCCCCGCCCTTCTGCTGGTCATACTTCAGGGCCACCGCAAAATGGGTCGGGTTGGTCACCACCACGTCGGCCTTGGGCACCTCGGCCATCATGCGGCGCCGGGACACCTCGTACTGGAGCTGACGCACCCTGCTCTTGACCTCCGGCTTGCCTTCGGTCTCCTTGAACTCATCCTTGACCTCCTGCTTGGTCATGCGCAGCTGGCGCTGGTGATTCCACAACTGGAACGGCACATCAATCATGACCACCAGGATCAGGGCCACGCTCAGGGCGACGAAGGTCCAGGCGATCATGTAGCCGGCGCTCACCACGCCCGGCACCATCTCCTGCCCCCCCAACCCCAGCAGGCGATCAGAAAACTGCCAGAGGATGCCCATTGCCACCACCGAGATCAGGGAAAACTTGGCCAGGGTCTTGGCCAGCTCCATCAATCCCTGGGGGCCGAAGATGCGCTTGAGCCCCTTGATGGGGCTAAGCTTGTCCGGCTTGGGCTGGAGTCCCTTGAGACGAAAACGCCCCCCGCCCATGACCACCGGCCCGGTGATGGCGGCAATCACCAGGACCAGAAACATGGGGGCCAGGATCATCAGTGCCTCGCCGATCCGCGCCTGCAGCGCCACCATCATGAAGGAGGGGTCAAAAATGCGGTCCCGGTCGATGATCAGACTGTTGCGGATCAGGGCCTGGATATGGTCGAGAAAAGCCCCACCAAACAGCAGCAAGGTGGTGGAACCGGTGAGCAGTACCAGGGTGGTGTTGAGTTCCTTGGAACTGGCCACCTGCCCCTTATCCTGGGCATCCCGCAGACGTTTGGGCGTCGGTTGTTCTGTTTTTTCCTGTGAGGATTCATTCTCGGCCATGGCCTAGCCTCCCAGGATGCGCTGGATGAGTCCGAACCCGGCCATGGCCAGATCACGGATACGGGGTTCCAGGGTGGGCAGATTAAGCATGATGAGGACGAAACCCAGCATGATCATCATGGGAAAGCCCACCGCGAAGATGTTGAGTTGGGGCGAGGCCCGGGTGATCACGCCCATGGACAGGTTCACCATCAGCATGGCCGCCACGATGGGCAGCCCCACCAGCAAGGCCCCCACGTACATGGCGGACCCGAAGCTCGCCACGCCCCAGAAATCCACCCGGGTCAGCCCATCGACACCGATGGGCATGAGGTAGAAGCTCTGCAACAACATGTCCAGCAGCGCGACATGGCCGTTCATGGCCAGGAACATCAGGGTACCCATGATCACGAAGAACTGGGACACCACCGGCACCTGGACCCCCATGGCGGGATCCACCATGGAGGCATAGCCCAGTCCCATGGACAGGGCGATGGACTCACCGGCCATGGTCAGGGCGCTCATGACCATCTGGAAGATGAACCCCATGGTCACCCCGATCAGCACCTGCTGGAGGGTGACGATCAACCCTTCCATGCTCAGGGGCTGCACGGCGGGCGCCGCCGGCAGCAGAGGGGCGATCAGCAGGGCCAGGACCATGGCAAACACCAGGCGCACCCGCAACGGCACCGTCCCCGCGCCGAAGATGGGCGCCGCCATCAGCATCGCGCCGATGCGTACGAACGGCCACAGAAAGGCGGTGACCAGGGCGATGAGTTCGGTGTCGGTGAAATTGAACATGACCGATGACGCCTACCCGATCAGCCCGGGGATGCTCTCATAGAGCCGCAGGCAGTAATCCACCAACAGATCCAGCATCCAGCCGCCGGCGATCACCAGGGCCGCAAACATGCCCAGCAGCTTGGGAATGAAGGACAGGGTCATTTCCTGAATCGAGGTGGCGGCCTGGATCATACCGATGAACAGACCGATGGCCAGGGCGGTCAGGAGCACCGGCGCGGCGATCAGCACGATGACCCACACGGCCTGCTGCCCCACTTCCACTACAGTATCCGGCGTCATCGGCGTGCTCCTCGCGGTTCAGACAAAGAAACTGGTGGCCAGGGTGCTCATGATCATCGCCCAGCCGTCCACCAGCACGAACAGCATGATCTTGAACGGCAGGGAGATGATCAGCGGCGAGAGCATCATCATGCCCATGGACATGAGCACGCTGGCCACCACCAGGTCGATGATCAGAAACGGGATCAGGATCAGAAAGCCGATCTGGAAGGCGGTCTTGAGTTCACTGGTGATGAATGAAGGCACCAGGACGGAAAAGGGCACGTCCTCGGGGCCCTCGAAACCGTCATGCCCGGCAATGCGGGCAAACATGGCAATGTCCGTCTCCCGGGTCTGCTCCAGCATGAAGTCCCGCAGCGGCACCCAGGCCCGCTTGACCATCTCCTCCTGACCGATCTCCTCGGCCATGAAGGGCTGGATGGCCTGCTCGTTCACCGCCTGAAAGACCGGCGCCATGATGAAGAAGGTCAGGAACAGGGCCAGTCCGATCAGGATCTGATTGGAAGGGGTCTGAGTGGTGCCGATGCCCTGGCGCAGGATCCCCAGCACGATGATGATCCGGGTGAAGGAGGTCATCATGATGAGGGCTGCCGGCAGCACGCTCATCAGGGTCATGAGGATCAGGATCTGCAGCGTGACCGAATAGGTCTGAGTACCGCCCGGATCCGTGTCCACCGACAGCAGCGGGATACCGGCCTGGGCCATCACCGGAGCGGCCGGCCACAGGAGCAGCAGCAGCGCCAGGGGTGACAGCAGCAGCGCCCTCATGACGTCCCTCCCTGCCGGCCCATGGCTTGACGCAGGCGCTCGGCAAAACCGCCGCCATGACGGCCCTGGGTCGCGACACCCTCCCCGGTCCGGACCGGCGCATCCAGGACATGCAGGGTCTGCACCCGGCCCGGCGCCACCCCCAGCAACAACTGGGTCTCGCCCACCTGGACCAGGACCATGCGCTCGCGGGCCCCCAGGGAGACCGCACCGAGCACCCGCAGCTCTCCGGACACCCCGCTGTGCATGCCGCCCATGCGGCGCATCATGAAGCCCAGCACCAGGATGGCGAAGATCACCAGGATCAGGCCCATCACCAGTTGTCCCAGATAGGCCGCGCCATCCCCCGTGATGCCAGGTCCGGGCACGCCCCCTCCCGACTCACCCGCCGACACGGCCAGGGGCATGAGCAGAAGCAGCACCACACCGATGAAGGGCTTGAGTAGGGACATGGGACGCCTCACTTGAGCTTGCGAACCCGTTCCGCCGGGCTGATCACGTCGGTCAGGCGGATGCCGAATTTTTCGTTCACCACCACTACCTCGCCATGGGCCACCAGGGTACCGTTGACCATCACGTCCAGGGGCTCTCCGGCCAGGCGATCCAGTTCCACCACGGACCCCTGGTTGAGTTGCAGCAGGTTACGGATGGGGATCCTGGTCCGCCCGATTTCCATGGAGATGGTCACGGGCACGTCCAGGATCACACCCAGGTTGACCTCGGCACCGCCCTCGGCACCCCGTCCCGGGCTGGCTTCGGCTCCCAGATCCTCGAACGACATTTTGGGCGTGGGATCCTTCCAGGCGCCACCCTTGGCGGCCCCGGCATCGGCGGCACCGGCTGAATCCCCTACGCCACCGGTTTCGGGGTCGGTATCGGCACCCGGGGCATCTCCCCCGGCCTTCTGTTCCGACTCGGCCTGTTCCGCCAGTGCCGCTGCCCAGATATCCTCTTCTTCCGCTTCGGGCTTGTTGTCCTGATCTTTATCGCTCATGGAGGTCATCCTCGCTGTGTTCATTCGCTGAGCCGGATCGGCCCGGTAATCTTGATGGCATTAAAACCGTCCGACGTGCCGAAACGCCCGCGAAACACGGGGATGCCCTCGGCCCGGACCGTGACTTCCTCGGGGATGTCCACCGGAATGATGTCACCGGGCTTGAGGTTGATCATTTCGGCCACGGTAAGATCGGTCTCGGTCAGCTTGGCGGTGAGTTCCACCTGCACCATCTTGAGTTCCTCGCGCAGGGCCTTGACCCAATGGTCATCCACGTCCGCCCGATCGCTCTGCAACCCCGTGTCCAGCTGTTCACGGATGGGCTCGATCATGGAATACGGCATGGTCACGTGCATTTCACCGCCACCACCGTCCAGTTCCACATGGAAGGAGCAGACCACCACCACCTCGGTGGGGCTGACGATATTGGCGAACTGGGGATTGACCTCTGAGCGGTTATATTCAAAGTCCAGTTCCATCACCGGTGCCCAGGCCTTTTTCAGATCCGTGAAGGACTGGTCCAGCAACATGCGGATCACCCGCAGTTCCGTCGGCGTGAACTCCCGCCCTTCGATCTTGGCGTGATAGCGGCCATCCCCGCCGAAGAAATTGTCCACCAGGATGAATACCAGCTTGGGATCAAGCACGAACAGGGCGGTACCCCGCAGCGGCCGGACCCGGACCATGTTGAGGCTGGTGGGTACATACAGGGAGTGAACGTATTCCCCGAACTTCATCATCTTGACCCCGCCCACGGAAATCTCCGCCGAACGGCGCAGGAGTTCGAACAGCCCGATGCGCATGTAACGGGCAAAGCGCTCGTTGATCATCTCCAGGGTAGGCATGCGCCCCCGGACGATGCGGTCCTGGGTGGTCAGATCGTACTGTCTGGCCACACCATCGTGAGCGAGCAGCTGGTCTTCGGTTTCCACCGCACCGCTGTCCACCCCGTGCAGCAGGGCATCAATCTCGTCCTGGGAAAGAAGATCACTGGTGGCCATCACTCTGCCTCACTGCATCACAAGACTGTTGAAGTACACCGCTTCCACCTGGGTGCGTTCTCCCCGCGTGCCCAGCACGTTGATCACTTCCTCCAGCACTTCGGCGCGAACCTGTTCCTTGCCTGCCTCGGTGATCAGATCGTCATAGATCTTGTTGCCGATGAGGATCATCAGGTTATTGCGGATGACCGGCATGTGACGGTTCACCCCGTCCAGCACAGCCTGATCCCGCGCCATGACCACGATGCCCACCTGCACGAAGCGGATCCGGCCCGAACCCTGGAAATTCACCACCAGTGGAGGGTCCAGGGGCAGATAGATGGCGGGTCGCACCGGCTCTGGACGCTCCTGCCCCGGCTCACCGCCGCTCAGCAGGAACCAGGCAATCCCGCCACCGGCCCCGGCGGCCACCAGGGTGACCAAAAGGATGATCAATATCAGTTTCAGCATGCCACCCTTGCCCTTTGTGGGCTTGGGGGCGGCGGTTTTTTCAGGTTTTTTGGCCATGACTGCCGGGGCCTCCGTTTTTCATGGTAATAAGCAACACCTGTGCCATATGGTTTTAAAAAATAAATAACAAAAAAATCAGCAACTTGAAAACAGAAAGGGTCCGAGCGTGACAAAATATTGACGAACGGACACGACCGTAGGACGACGGGCCGACACAGCCCGCCGGAAAGGCGAAGGTGTACAGGAAGGGAATTATACGGCGGCTGAACAGGAGACGCCGCCCTGGAGAGGGGCGGCAGCGACGAAGACAACCTCCGCGGCCGGCAGAGACCGGGAAAGGGAATCAGGCATAGGCATCCAGAAGGCCGCTACCGTTTGGATCGGCGGCGGCCGCAGTCTCATCGCCGGCGACACGCGGATCGACACCGTCGGGATCATCCGGACGCAATCCGGCCTCGTCCCGAGCCATCTCGTCCTGTCCGCCGGCCTCGCGGCCGGAAACATCCACATCACCCAGCTGCACGCCGCTGTCGGCAAACATCTCCCGCAGCCTGGGCATGGCGGCATCCAGTGCCTCGCGGGCCTGGGGATGATGGGCCAGGAACTGAATATTGGCACGATCACCCTCCATGGTGATGCGCACCTCCAGCGGCCCCAGGTGGGGTGGGCTCAACCTCAGCTCCGCCCCCTGCATGTTCTGGTTCACCATCCACAGGACCCGGCTGCCCACCGCCTGCCCCCAGTTGGGGCGTGACATCGGCACGTCCACATCCAGGGCACGCAGGAGGAGGGGCTGCGTCGGGGAATGGGGCTGGGCCTGACCGGCAGGCAATATCTCGGCACTGGTCGGCGCCAGGGGGGCGACCACGTCTCGCCCGCCCTCCCCGCCCAGCCGGGCCACCAGGGCATGCAACGCCTGAGGCATGATCGGGCTCCCGTCCTGTTGTGCCGCTCCCGCGCCCTGCTGCCCGTGCAACACCTGGGTCAACTCACCCGGTCTTCCAGCAGCCCCTGAATCCCCCGCGTCCTGCTGCCCGTGCAACACCTGGGTCAACGCCGCCGTCAGCGCGGTGAGCCCGCCCCCTTCCGGGTGACGATCTCCCCCGGGATTGAAGGATTCCCCGGCAATCCCCGGCAATCCCCGGCCTGTCTCGGCCAGTTGCTGCCATGCCGCCAGCAGGGAGGCCAATGCGGTATCGCTCCCCTCCCGCCGCAGATCTTCCAGGGTGACGCCGGCCTCATCCATAAGCTGGGCCAGCCATTCTGGAGGCAGGGTCATCACCGTCGAATCCAACTCCAGCAAGGCATCCAGGTCAACGGACTGCATCGAGTCGGGATGGCCGCCCGTCAGCTGTTGCAACTGTCCCAGCAGGCTCAGCTGAAAGTCGTCGCCGCCCTCCCCGGTCAGGGCAGCGACAGGACTGCGCGAATCCCCCCCCAGGGCAGGCAGGGCGTTCAGTGCAGAAAAGGGCATGAATGACATGTTCATGGCCAGACCCTCGACAGTATCAGGTGAGTCCCGAAATGATGATAAACGGTTGCAATATACGGGCCAGGAATCACTCGATGTCATGTCGCCGGCGACCGTTACGGTCGTCCTGCTCCGCCTGTTCCCGTCGGTCCTGCGCCCTGCGCTCTTCGTGCTGGAACTGTTCGACCACGCGATTGAGGGCCTCGGTCTTGCCCCGGGCCTCCACCCAACGCCCACGGCTCATTTCCAGTTCGCGCCGAGCGGCGGTCACCAGCCTCGCCTGCTGTTCGATCGCTTCATTGAGACGGTGCAGAAACAGGCGGTAGTCCCGTACCGACATGCCGGTCATGCCCACCCCGCTTTGGGACTCGAAGCGCTGGGCATACTCGTCACGGTAGCTGCTCAGCTCTTCCAGACGCGCGACGCGCTCTTCCAGGGCCTGCTGTGATTGACCCAGGCGCTGTGCGGCCAGTTGCTGGCGGTTATCCGCCACCTGTACCACGGGTTCCATGCGTTTGGATCGATTCATGACCTACCTCTCTGATTACAGCCCATCAACGGATCAGCTGCCTGCCCCGCTCGTCACCGCCGGTCGGGGGCGGCGGCGGTTCCATCAGTCCATCCAGTGCCTTCAGGCTGTCCTTGAACGTCACTGACTGGCGCATGTCCTGCTGCAGGTACTGTTCCAGCCTGGGCTGAATGGCAACGGCCTCGTCCACACGGGGATCGGCACCGCGCTGATAGGCACCCACGTTGATGAGATCCCGATTCTGCTGATAGTGGGAATACAGTTGCTTGAAGCGGCGAGCGGCCTGGATATGCCCGGGGTCCACGATCTCGTTCATCACCCGTGACACGGAGGCCTCGATATCGATGGCCGGATACCGTCCCGTGTCGGCAATCCGTCGCGACAGGACCACATGGCCGTCAAGGATCGCCCGGGCAGCGTCGGCGATGGGATCATTGGTGTCGTCCCCTTCGGCCAGCACCGTATAGAAAGCCGTGATGGACCCACTACCCTGATCCCCGTTTCCGGCCCGTTCCACCAGTTGGGGCAACTTGGCAAAGACCGACGGGGTATACCCCTTGGTCGCCGGCGGCTCGCCGATGGCCAGGGAGATCTCCCGCTGGGCCTGGGCAAACCGGGTCAGGGAATCCATCAGCAACAATACGTCATGCCCCTTGTCGCGGAAGTATTCCGCAATGCTGGTGGCCAGCATGGCGCCATGCAGACGCATCAGGGGAGGATGATCCGCCGGCACCGCCACCACCACGGCCCGCGCCATGCCCTCGGGACCGAGGATGTTCTGGACGAACTCGTTCACTTCCCTGCCCCGTTCCCCGATCAGGCCCACCACCGTGATGTCCGCCGTGGTGTAACGGGTCATCATGCCAAGAAGCACGCTCTTGCCCACGCCGCTACCGGCGAACAGCCCCATGCGCTGACCTCGGCCCACCGTCAACAAGCCGTTGATGGCCCTGACTCCCACGTCCAGGGGTTCGTGGATGGGGCGCCTGGCCAGGGGGTTGATGCTGCGACCGTTAAGGGAGACATGCGCATCGCACTGGGGCGCGGGGCGACCATCCAGCGGCCGCCCGGAACCATCCAGGACCCGCCCCAACAAGGCGTCACCCACCTGGGTGTCGCGGGCATGACGGGTGGGGATCACCCGGGCGCCCGGCGTCAGGCCACTGACGTCGCCCACCGGCATCAGGAAGGTACGTTCCGCGGAAAAACCCACTACTTCCGCCTCCACCTCGTGGCCGCCGGCACTGATGACCCGGCAGCGCCCACCGATGGAGGCCTGGCAACCTTCCGCCTCCAACGTCAGGCCCACCATCCGGACCAGACGCCCCTCCGCGACAACCGGTTGGGCACGGGCCGCCCGTGCCCGATACCGGGCCAGTGTCTCCGCCAGCAGGCTGGAACGCACGTCGGGACGGAGCGCGGGCGGCAACCGGCGGGTGTCAGTCATCGCCGCCGCCCCCCCCCTGATCGGTGCTGCGCTCCCCGCCCCAGATCGAGGCAATGACGGCATTCAGACGGGATTCCAGGGTGGCATCCACCCGTGATGTTTCGGTGATCACCCGCACCCCGCCGCGACTGAGAGTGGGATCTTCGACAATGGACCAGGGACGTTCCAGATCATCCAGCCGCAGGGTTTCCCGGACCAGCTTGCTGTCATCCGGATGCAGGTGCAGATGCAGCTTGCGTTCGGCGCTGGGCAGGGCTTCCAGGGCCTCCCTGAGCACCGCGACGATCGCCCCGGGGTCGGTCTTCAACTCGCGGCGGACCAGCTGGCGGGCTACCGCCATGGCCAGTTGCACCAGTTCGTCCTCCACTGCGGCATCCAGCGCCGCATAGGGCTGCTCAAGCCCCTGGATCAGATGGTCCAGCAGCGCCAGGCGCTCCTTCACGGCGGCCTCGGCGGCCTTCAGGCCATCCGCCTGTCCCTTGGCAAATCCTTCCTTGCGACCCTGCTCCAGCCCCAGTCGGCGCCCCTCCTCCTGTCCCGCCCGCAGGCCTTCTTCACGGGCCTGGCGCTCGATGTCCATGATGCGGTCGGCGGTGGGCAAACCGGGCGCCGAATCCAGCGCCTCGTCTTCCGCCTCTGTCTCCGGCGCCGACGGTTCGGGATCAGATGCCTGATCCGCCAGGGGCGCATGGATATCGGGCAGTTCCCAGCGCCTGGCACCAGTCCCCTTTTCCGATGTGATAATACGTTCGATCATTCAGTGTCTCCGTCCGGACTAGACCATCTGCTCGGCGCCCTTGTTGCCGAGCACGATCTCGCCGGACTCGGCCATGCGCCGGGCGATGCTCAGGATTTCCTTCTGCGCGACCTCCACCTCGCTCAGACGCACCGGCCCCTTCGCCTCCAGGTCGTCCTGCAGCATCTCGGCGGCGCGCTTGGACATGTTCCGGAGGATCTTGTCCCTGACCGCGTCGTCGGCACCCTTGAGGGCCAGAACCAGAGTATCGGTGGACACCTCCCGCAACAGGGACTGGATACCGCGATCGTCCACATCCACCAGGTTGGCGAACACGAACATGAGATCCTGGATCTTCTGTCCCAGGCCCTCGTCCAGATCCCGGACCTTGTCCATGATCATGCCTTCCTTGGCGGAGTCCATGAAATTGAGGATGTTGGCGGCACTCTTCACGCCGCCCACCGACGAGGACTTGACGTTCAGGTTGCCGGCAAACTGACATTCCAGGATCTCGTCCAGCTCCATCAGTGCCGCCGGCTGCACCCCATCCAGGGTGGCAATGCGCATCAGGATGTCCGGCTGGGTACGATCCGGCAGGAAGGACAGCACGGCGGCGGCATGGTCCGGATCCAGATAGGACAGGACGATGGCGATGATCTGCGGATGTTCCAGCCGGATGACCTCGGCCACGGCGCGGGGGTCCATCCACTTCAGGGATTCAAGCCCCTTGGAGTTGCGTCCCAACAGGATCCGGTCGATCACCCCGTCCGCCTTGTCCTTGCCCAGGGCGGAGGTGAGCACGCTGCGGATGTACTCGTCCGACCCCATGCCCAGCGCGGTCTGCTCCTCCACCACGGCGATGAAGTCATCCAGCACCTCGCCCACCTCCTTCTTGGAGACATTGGACAAGGAGGCCATGGCAGTTCCGATCCGCTGTACCTCCTTGGGACCCATGTGCTTGAGGATCTGGGCGGCCGATTCCTCGCCCAGGCTCATCAGGAAAACCGCGGCCCGATCGGGCCCCGACAGATTACTTTTAGGATCCATCTTCAGCCACCCAGTTCTTCACCACTTGAGCCACCAGTTTGGGATCTTCCTTGATCAGTTCGCGCACCCGCTGCAGATTTTCTTCATAGCTTGCCGGCTTCTTGCCCGGCAGGGCCTGAGGTTCACCGGCGCCCTCGTGGGTCAGGCTGAGTTGATCTTCTCCCAGTCCTTCACCTTCCAGGCGCTTGCGCTCCTCCGCTTCTTCTTTCGTTTCCGGCGCCCCCTTGGCGGCCAGTCCCTTGAGCATGGGACGGACCACCAGGAGGATCAGCAACAGGGCTACCAGCGCCACCAGTGCCATTCTTGCCAGATCCTGAGCCCAGGGCTCCTGCCAGATCACCGGCGCGGGGAAGGGATCAGGCTCGGCCACGGCGCGGAACGGGGCGTTCATGACATTGACACTGTCGCCGCGACGGGCATCAAAACCCACCGCCTCGCGCACCAGGTTCTCGATGCGCTGCAGTTCTTCCTGGGGGATGGGCTCGCGCACCATCTCCCCATCCTCATTCAACTGATCACGGAAATCCAGTACCACCGCCACCGACAGGCGACGCACGGTACCGGGCGCCTCGCGGACGTGGCTGATGGTGCGATCCACCTCGTAATTACGGGTCATGCGGCGGCTGCTGGAGCCGGGCATGGCGGCGGCATCAGGCCCCAGCACACCCTCCCCTTCGGCATCGAGCACGCCACCCGCGGGCGGCTGATTGGTCAGGGCACCGGGGATACCCATCATGCCCAGACTGCCGCGGGATTCCTCCTCCGCAAGTTGCTCGCTGCGCAGGGCCGTGAGTTCGGGGTCATAGTTCTCGATCGTGCGTTCGATACGGGAAAAGTCCAGGTCGGCGGACACCTGGGCGCGCACCCCTTCGGGTCCGACAATGGGCGAGACGATGTCCATGATGCGTCGGACATAGCTCTCTTCCATGCGGCGGGTGAATTCCAGGTTACGGGTGGAGAGGTTCATGCCCTCATCCTCGTCCCTGGGGGTCAGCAACTGACCTCGCTGATCCACCACGGTCACCCGCTCCGGCTCCAGATCGGGAATGCTGGACGAAACCAGATGGACAATGCCGGCCACCTGACGTTCCGTCAGCGTCCTGCCGGGGTGGAGATTGACCAGCACCGAGGCACTGGGCTTGGTGCGGTCACGCACGAACACGGTCTCCCGGGGCATGGCCAGATGCACCCGAGCCGTCTCCACGCTGGCCAGGGTCGATACCGAACGGGCCAGTTCTCCTTCCAGGGCACGGTGATAACGGGCCGTTTCCACCAGACGACTGGTACCGATCCCCTGATCCTGCTCCATCAGCTCAAAGCCGAATCCCCCCGTGCGCGGCAATCCTTCCGTCGCCATCTGCAGGCGGGCTTCATGTACCCGTCCCGCGGGCACCGTCAGAGCGCCGGTCACGGGGTCGATCCGGTAGTTGATGCCCTGACGCCCCAATGCCTCCATCACCTGAGCCGACTCCCGTTCTCCCAACCCGGGGAAAAGCACGGCATAGGATGGCCGGGTGACCCACAGGAACAGACTCGCCACCAGGGCGACCACCGCCGCCACCCCGACCAGCAAGCCGACCTGGCTCTGCCGGGGCAGACTGGTGAAACCCTGCATCTGCTGATTGAACGTCGTGGTCAGTGAAGTGGCCATGATGCTTCCTTAAAAGGACCTACACCTGCATGTTCATGATGTCCTGATAGGCGGACACCAGACGATTGCGCACCTGCATGGTGGCCTCGAAGGAGATGCTGGCCTTTTGCGTGGCGATCATCACCTGGGCCAGATCCACGTCAGGGTCCCCCATCTCGAACCGGGTGGCCAGCTGATTGCCCTTCTGCTGGGCACTGTTCACCTTGTCCATGGATTGCTTCAGCGCCGCGGCAAAATTGGGCTGCGCCGGGGGCGGCACCGCAGCCTTGGGGCCTTCCAGACCGGCACTGGCCGCCAGCACGCGCATCTGCTGAAGCACTTGGTTGATCTGCATGTCACTCATCTCGATACCCTCCCGGCCCGCATCGGCGGACCAAGCATCAATGCATGTCAATAGGGAATGGTCACGCCGGCATCGCGCAGTCTGGCCAGCTTGTAGCGCAGGGTGCGCGGGCTGATGCCCAGACGGGCGGCGGCGTCCTTGCGGCTGCCCTCTTCCACCCTGAGAGCATCCAGAATCAGTTGTTCTTCCCGGGACCTCAGCCTGTCACCCAGGCGCTGGGTGGCGGCGGACGTCGGCTCCGAGACAGGGGCATGGACAGAAGCATGGGGCATGACGGCATCGACCTTCCCCATGGCCTCGAACTGGATGGAGACGGCATCCAGTTCCTCTCCGTCGCGCAGGATCATGGCCCGCTGGATGACGTTGTCCAGCTCGCGCACGTTGCCCGGCCAGGTGTGATCCATCAGCCGTGCCGCGGCGGCGGTGGTGAGATTGGCCTGGTCGATGGCGCGGCCGTGGATATAGATCAGTCGTCGGGCCAGGGGCAGGATGTCGCCGGGACGCTCCCGGAGCGGGGGAATGACCAGGGGGAAGACATTGAGCCGGTAGAACAGGTCCTCGCGGAACTTGCCCTCCGCCACCGCCTGCATGAGATTGCGGTTGGACGTGGCCAGCACCCGGACATCCATCTGCATGGGACGCCGTCCGCCGAGCCTCTCCACCTCCCGCTCCTGCAGCACACGCAGCAGTTTTGCCTGCAGGGAGAGATCCATCTCGGAGATCTCGTCCAGCAGCAGGGTCCCCCCTTCCGCCAGCTCGAACTTGCCGGGACGGGATTCATAGGCCCCCGTGAATGCCCCCCGCTCATGGCCGAAGAGCATGGCTTCCAGCATGTTTTCGGGAATGGCTGCGCAGTTGACCGCCACGAAGGGACCGTCGGCGCGGGGAGAGTGGGCATGAATGAATCTGGCATAGACTTCCTTGCCCACCCCCGACTCGCCGTTGAGCATCACGGTCGCTTCCGAGGCGGCAACACGACGCGCAAGCTCCGCCAGTTCCCGGCTCCGCGGGTCCTCCGCGACCAGCTCGAAGGCCCCGCCGGAAGGGTCCATTGTCAGAAGTGTTGCCTGGGTCATCTCACCTGCTCCGAAATGTGGTCCGGTTGTCGGCCCTCCCGGCGGTGACGTAACACCGGCGATGGAGTGGCCTGCAACCTTCCATAAGCAGGTAACGTGCCAGAAAATAAAAATAATTAAAAACAGATATTTAAAAACAAAAAACAGAACTGCGTCAGGATTCCGTCGTCATATCATCCCGCTGGACGCCGTATTTCCGCATCTTTTCCACCAGCGTGGTCCGGTGCATGCCCAGTAACTTGGCGGCATGGGCCACCACCCCGTCGGAGCGATCAAGGGCCTGCCGGATCAGGTGGGTCTCCAGATCGCTGATGTACTCCTTGAGATCCAGCCCGGACTCGGGCAACCCGGCCTCCAGGGTGACGGGCGCATCGACCTCGGCCGCACTGATGGTCTGCAGATCCTGTTCACTCAGACCGGCCCTGAATTTGCCGGGCAGGTCATCAGGCGACACGGTTTCTCCCGGAAACATGATGGAGAGACGTTCCACCAGGTTGGCCAGCTCACGAACGTTGCCGGGCCAGTCATAACGGGACAGTACCCGCAGGGCGGCGGGAGAAAACCGCACCCCGGAGCGTCCCTCGGCCTCCATCCGGGTCACCAGCTCATCGATCAGCAAGGGCAGGTCCCTGAGCCGATCCCGCAGCGGCGGTACCTCGATGGGGAATACATTGAGTCGATAATACAGATCTTCCCGGAAGGTGCCTTCCTGGATCGCCACCTCCAGATCCCGATGGGTCGCGGCAATGATGCGTGCATCGGTGGTCAGCGTCCTGGTGCTGCCCACACGCTCGAAAGTACGTTCCTGCAGTACCCGCAGGATCTTCACCTGCATGGGCAGCGGCATGTCACCGATCTCGTCCAGGAACAGGGTGCCGCCCTGGGCCAGCTCGAAGCGACCGGGACGGGCGGTGATGGCGCCGGTGAAGGCCCCCTTTTCATGACCGAACAGCTCGCTTTCCAGCAATTCTCCGGGAATGGCGCCACAGTTCACCGCCACGAAGGGCTTGCCGCCACGGGACGAGCACTGGTGAACATTGCGGGCCACCACCTCCTTGCCGGTCCCGGTCTCACCCAGAATCAGCACATTGGCATCGGTCATCGCCACCTGCTGGATCAGCTCACGGATACGCTGCATGGTCCGGTGATACCCCACCAGGGAATGGTAGAGCGCCTGATGCCGGACCTTGTCCGGCGAGACTCCGTTGACCACCAGATGACGCGCCGTCTGCAGACTGCCCGACAAGGCAGGATAACGCAGGGGGAAGTCCAGGCGACCCAGCACCCGGGGATGCATCGCATCCGGCAGGGATGAGAATTCCTCGGCGGCACCCGCCAGGATCAGTGGGGGCAATCCATCAAGCGCCGACAGGGGTTCCACCAGCTCGGCCCCATGCGCCACGGCGCAACCGCTGACCAGGATCGCCAGCCAGTCCCTCCGGGTCTGCTCCCGCAGATGAGCGCCGCACTCCCGTGGCGACATCACCCGTGGACGACAGCCCAGAAAGTCCAGGATGGTTTCCATGCGTTCGGCGCGCCGGGCATCCCCCGCCACCACCAGGACGACATCGGGCAACTGTGGAGGCTGTCCGTCCGCGTCTTCGGTTGTCGATAATGGGTCTTGAAGTGTCATAAATATACGCCCTGGACCGTTCCATGGGTCTGAAACAATAACCGCTTTTTGAAAAGGCTCAGTTGACCTGCGCCGCCGTCCCGACCCGTTCAGTTCGGGGTTTCATCACGCCTGGACCGGCTCTGGGCGATGCTGCGTCGATGGCGCCGGAACACCATTTTCTGAATGCCGTCTTCGAGTGCCGGACTCATTCCCTGGAACAGCACGCTCAGATCATAGCCCGATTCCGCGGCCTCGCACGAGGTCACCCGGGCATACAGCGTCAGCGGCCGGGGAAACTGGGGGCACAGATAAAAGCTCAGGCACAGGGCCTGCCCGGGCGGCAGGGACTCCGGCTGGACCCAGCCCAGGCCTTCGGCGGAAATCCGCAAAGGAACCGGCGGCGGAATCCGCGCATGGGCATGCAACAGCAGACTCACCATTTCCACCAGCAGGTTGACCTTCGACTCGATTCTGAGCAGTTCCTGGGTCACCTCACCGGCGTCATCGATCCGTCGCGGCTGAACATCATCCATGCCTGCGCAGACCCGGAGCAGGCTTTCATTGGCCTCATTGATCCGGGCCAGCTCTTCAGCCGGAGGAATCCCGTCCACCGGTTCCATCGCCAGGGGGAGTCGATCCCTGATCACCAGCACATCCTTGAAGGGATCGTCTGTCGTCATGATCTCATTTCAGCATAACCGCAAAGTGACAGGCAAAACCCGGATATCCCGGATCCGCCCCGATCAAGTACCGCAGAAAGTCTGGTACACCCGCTCCGCCGGGTCCGGAGGCCGGGCATAGGCCTGGTCGTCCTCCGCCAGTGCCCAGGGATTGCGCACCACCTTGAGCAACCGCCGAAAAGGCCCGAAATCCCCCGCCTCCACGGCCGCCGCAATCACCTGTTCCACCCGATGATTGCGGGGAATACAGGCCGGGTTGATCCGTCGCATGCGCGCGGCCCGCGCCCCGGGAGACATCGCTCCCTCCCGGCGCAGGCGTGACCGCCACTGCCGCGCCCAGGCATCGAAGGCCTCGGGCTGCGTGAACAGGCGACGAACCGGCTCATCCTGCCCCTCGTCCTCGGCCGCATCACACAGATGACGAAAACACAGGGTGAAATCCGCCTGGCCCTGCTGCATGGCCTGCAGCAACCCCTGAATCAGGGCAATGTCCCCCTTATCGGCCGTGCTCAGCCCCAGCTTGAGGCCCATCACGTCAATCCAGTGACGCGCAAACCGTTCGGAGAAGGAATTTACCAGATCCGTGGCCGATTCCAGCGCCTGATTTTCGTCGGAGCCGATCAACGGCAGCAATGTCTCGGCCAATCGGGCCAGATTCCACTGGGCCATGGCCGGCTGATTGGCATAGGCATAACGCCCCCGGCTATCGATGGCACTGAAGACCTGATCCGGATGATAGACGTCCATGAAGGCGCAAGGACCGAAATCGATGGTCTGTCCGGACACGGCCATGTTGTCCGTGTTCATCACCCCGTGGATAAACCCCACCCCCATCCACAGGGCCACCAGCCTTGCCTGGGCTTCCACAATGGCCTCCAGCAAGGCCAGAACGGGCTGGTCCGCCTCACGGGTCCAGGGGTAATGACGATCCGCGACATGGTCCGCCAGTTGCCCCAGCGCCGCCCGATCGCCACGCATGGCGAAATACTGAAATGTCCCCACCCGCACATGACTGGCCGCCACCCGGGTCAGCACAGCCCCCGGCAGGACCGTTTCCCGCAGCACCGGTTCTCCGGTGGAGACGGCGGCCAGGGCCCGGGTCGAAGGGATGCCCAGGGCATGCATGGCCTCGCTGACCAGATACTCACGCAACACCGGACCGAGGGCGGCACGGCCATCGCCTCCCCGGGAAAACGGGGTACGGCCCGATCCCTTGAGCTGGATATCCCGACGCTGCCCCCGCACATCCACCACTTCCCCCAGCAGGATGGCCCGCCCATCCCCCAGCCGGGGCACGAAATGCCCGAACTGATGGCCGGCATAGGCCATGGCCAGGGGCTCCGAGCCGGGCAGTATGCGGTTACCCGCAAACACCTGGCCCCATTCTTCCGGGCTCATAGCCTGAGGATCAATGCCCAGTTCCCGACACAGGTCGTGGTTGAGTTCGATCAGGGAGGGATCAGGCACCGGATCCGGATCAAGCCGGACATGAAAGGTGTCCGGCAGGCGGGCATAGGTGTTGGAAAACGGGATCGGATCAGGTACCGGGATGGTCACGGAGTTCAAGCTCCTTCAATCAGCGGGCCGGTTCAATGGGAGAAGCGCGCCCTGCCGGCATCCTCTCCACCACAGCATCCGACCACGGCACGGCGCCGGGGTTCGCTCCGTCGCGACCTCACCCAAAACCAACCACGGCGTCATTCCGACTACTTACACGGGATCCTCACTGCCGCCAGCCCGAAATCACCCGGGGGCTACCATCCACAAACCGGGCCCACTCCGGCGTCCGGTGTACCCGCCCCTGATCATCCACGGTCAGGGTGCCCGTCAGACCATGGAGACGCTCCCCGCCTCCCTGTTGCAAAGTGCCCAGCCGCATCCCCAGCCGATAGGCATCATAGCCAAAGGCCCCCATGCGCGGCCATCGCTGCAGGGAGGCATCCAGCGATGTCTCCAGGCCGGCCCGGGGACCGGTCTGGCCAAGCAACCAGGGCATGTCGGCCACCAGCACACCCTCCATATCCCGGTCCACACCCGGATCCATACGCCCGGAGAAGACGTGGGAGGTGGCAAACACCGGCAGATCACCCGCCTGATGGAAACGCAACTGGGGCACGATCAGCCGGGCATGACGGGGTTCGCCGGAGATGAACACCATGTCCACATCCCGACGCCCGCGCCCTTGTCCATCCGCCATCACACCGGCACGGATCACATCGCCAAAGTCCGTGGCCTGATGGGGAAAGGTCTGCACTGATCGCACTTCCCCGCCCAGGGCTTCAAACCGGGCACGAAAGGCGACCTGCAGCCGCTCGCCCAGATCCGTGCGCGGCACCATCACCACCGCCCGTCGGTGCCCCTGGGCAAAGGCCCGCTGGGCCGCTTCGACCGCTTCATCCTCGGGATTGAGGCCGAAACGGAAAAAATGCGCCGGATACTGCCTGCGTCCTTCCCCATGATTCAGGGCCAGCACCGGCACTGGCAACGCGCCGGGACGAGCAGCCAGCCGGTCCACGGCCTCCCGGGACAAGGGGCCGATGACCAGATCCGCCCCCTCGCGCACGGCTTCCTCGTAATGACGCAGCACATCGCCGGCATCCTCACCCATATCGTGGACACGCAACACGACGGACGAGGCGACGCCGGCGTCCTCGTGGGCCGCCTCAATCCCCTGCAGGATGCCGCGGGCGACACTGCCGTAACGCCCGGTCAGGGGCAGGATGACCGCGATCCGGCGCGGCGGCGAGCCGCTGCCCGCCATGCCCGTCCGCTGTGAAATCGATGTTCCCGCATCGGTGACCGTGCCAGGCAGGGAGCCGGTCGAAGACGGCGCGACCGGCCGCGTGGGCACCAAGGCCACCCGCACGGCAGAGGGCGGCTCGATCCCCCGTGAGCGCAACGCCTCATCCAGACGATTCACCGTATCCGGGCTGGATGCCCGGCTTCTCAGGGCCCGTAATTCAGCGGTATCCAGCCCTTGCAGCCAGTGCATCAGTTGCTGCCGTGCCCATGCCTGCGAAGCGGCATCCTCCGCCAGGGCATGGGCACGATTCCAGGTGGTGACCGCATCCAGATGACGTCCCAGCGCCGCCTCGGCCTGGGCACGGATGGCCAAGGACTGCAGCGCCAGGGTCGTGGACAGCCGATGGGATTCCAGCGGCAGATGACGCAATGCCTGCAGGGGATCCTGCTGCTCCAGTGCCGTCCTGGCCGCCTGGAGCCGGTCATCATCACCGGCCAGCGCGGGCATGAACGCCGTCACAAGCAACAGGCAAAGACCGAGGAGCAAACCATGCAACCCTGGCCGATGGGTGCATCGCCCCGACACAACGCCACTGCGCATCATGACCTGACCCTTCGATGATCAAATTTCCATGGTGAATCCATGAGCGGATATCCCCCTGTGTCGGCTTCCCCCTCATTTTCTTGACCCGGCCATGGATGTTCCGACCCCGTCATTCCCGCGAACGCGGGAATGACGGCTGATAAATACGGGAGTGACGCCGGGGAATAACGGCCGGAGACAGGATCGGAATATTCCTAAAGAGTTCCATGCCCCCGGCCGATACCTTCAATGAAGGGGAGATTCATCGGATATCCCACGAAGTGCCCGGGTATAGGCTGAGGCATGGCCGCGGCGAGGTCATGTCGGCAGATCGATGGGACACTGCAGGAATAACTAAGGCTGGTTCCATCTCAAGGAGATAAAAATGAAAAAGATGAGTCTGCTGTTGCTCGTGCTCATACTCTCGTTCGTCACTTCCGCCTGCGCCCAGCACTACGCGCATCCTCCCGTCGTCTACCATGGACACTATGAAGACCGGGTCATTCGGGTCAGCGGCTACGGCGCCGTGACGCCCAGCGTCCATCAGACCCAGGCACAACTCAAGCTCAATGCCATGCGCGCCAGCCGCCTGGATGCCTATCGCAATCTGGCCGAAAGTGTCTACGGCATCAACCTGGAAGGCAGTTCCACCGTCAGGGACATGGCGGCACGCCACGACCAGATCCGCACCTATGTCAATGCCAAGGTCACCGGTGCCCGGGTGGTGGATGTCATCCTGGCCGATGACGACATCTACGAGACTGTCCTGGAGCTCACCGTCGGTCGCCAGTTCTACAGCTGCGTCACTCAGCCGCAAACCTGCATGGTGCCGGTGGGCGCGCCGGTCAGAAGCCCGGCTTATGTGGCTCCGGCGGCACCTTATCACCCTGCCGTCGTACCCAACCAGTGCGGTGCCTGGGGCTGCGCCCCCGTCCGCCGGGCCGCCCCGCAGCCTCACTGGCAACACTGCGCCGGTCCCTACTGTAATTACGGACCCGGCAGTTACAATGCACCTTACCACTACTATCCCCGCTGACCGGGAGGTTCGCCATGAAGGTGCTCTTGCTGCTGGCCCTGCTCTGTCTGCCCGGTGCAGTGCTGGCTGACGTGATCTTTGCCGAGGGCGTGGCGTCCTCGGCCGGAAGATCGATCACCGAAGCCCGGCGGGATGCCCTGGAAGACGCCCTATGGAACGCCTCTGCCCAGCTGGGCATCACGGTGAGGGGACGATCCCAGGTGGGTGAGGCCGCGGTGATCCAGGACGATACCCGCCTGGACACTGCGGCCCGCATTTCACGGTATGACATTGTCGGGGAATGGCAGGAAGGGGACATCTACCATGTCCGCATCCGGGTGGACGCCGCACAGGCCCTGTGCGGTGACCCGGATGCCCGGATGGGCGCCGTCCACTTCCCACTTCTGCAACCCCATCAGCAGCTCACCAGCAGTCTCAACGGCATCGAACCCGGAGTGCCCAATGAAATTCTTCACCGCCTTTCCATCCGTACGGGAACACCGCCACGGCGAGCGGAACATCGTCGGCTGCTGGAACCCCTGAACGGACTCCCCAATCCCCACGCACCGGAGATCCGCGAACGGGCACGACGCCTGTCCCAGGAGATGGAGGTCAACTACCTGCTGGCCGGGGTGATCATCGACATCGGCTATGAAAACGTCGGCCTCATCCGCAACACCTACCTTCGTCGCAGCGAAGTGGAGATCTACGTGTTTGCCGGTGACACCGGAGAACTGCTCCTGCAGCGCCGAGCGGCCCGTGAAGCCAAGGGCGACGTACTCTACCCCACGCCGGTGGCCTTCGGCAGCCGGCGTTTTTATGAATCACGCTACGGAGAAGCCTTCGACTGGGTGCTGGACCGGCTCAGTCAGGAAATCAGCGGCCTACTGGCCTGCCCACCGGGAGATCGGGCTTTCGATTGATGGTGCCCGGAGCCGGACTCGAACCGGCACGGCTTAAAGCCGAGGGATTTTAAGTCCCTTGCGTCTACCAATTTCGCCATCCGGGCAGGACAGGGCGAGCGTGCGAGGTACCGGATTATACCCGAAACAGGCACTGGAAGAATGTGCCCGACACGCTAAGATTCGGGATTGACCTCTTTCACATCGACGCCGCCCGTGTTTCCGACCCTCACATCCGTTTCCACCCTGCTCCTGGGCATGGGCATCCTGCTCTGCGGCTCCGGCATGCTGGGCACCCTGCTGGGCCTGAGCGCCGCCCAGGAAGGCCTGTCGAGCTGGCTGATCGGCCTGGTCATGTCCGGTTTCTTCATGGGCTTCATCATCGGTTCTTTCCCTGCCCCCGCCTGATCCGACGGGTGGGACACATCCGCGCCTTCGCCGCCCTGGCCGCCGTGTCGGCCATCGCCGCCCTGCTCCATGGCCTGATCTTCGATCCCTGGGTGTGGTGGGTGTTGCGCATCGTCAACGGCATCTCGGTGGTGGGGCTTTACATGGTCATCGAAAGCTGGCTCAACGAACGGGCACGACAGAACCGGGGCCAGATCTTCGCCTTCTACATGACGGTCTGCCTGGTGATGCTGGGCGTGGGACAGTTCCTGGTACTGATCTACGGACCGGGGCATCTGGCCAGCTATGCCCTGGTGGCCATTCTGTTCTCCCTGGGGCTGATCCCCATTGCCCTGACGCCGGCCTTGCAACCCACGCCCATCAAGGCCCAGGCCCTGCCGCTGAAGACCCTCTATGGCAGGACGCCGGTGGGCGTGGTCGGAGCGCTGGTGGCGGGGATCGCCTCGGGCGGGTTCTGGGGGTTCGGCGCCATCTATGCCCAGCAGTCCGGCATCGAACCCCTGGGGGTGGCCGCCTTCGTCAGCGCCGTGATCCTGGGCGGCGCCCTGCTGCAATGGCCCATCGGCTTTTTCTCCGACCATCGGGACCGGCGCTGGGTGCTGGTCTTTGCCTGTGCCGGCGCGGCCCTGGCGGCCCTGGCCATCTTCATGACCGTGGATCAGTCACTGCTGGTGCTACTGGTGGCGGCCCTGTTCTACGGTGGGTTTGCCTTCAGCCTCTACGCCCTGGCGGTGGCCCATACCCATGACCGACTGGATGTCACCCAGGTGCTGGAAGGCACCCAGGGACTGCTGTTGCTCAACGGCATCGGCGCCACCCTGGGGCCGTTGCTGGCCGGGATTGCGGTGAGTGTTGCATCCATCAGCGTGCTGCCCCTGCTGTTCGGGAGCATCATCCTGCTGCTGTCCCTGTTCGCGCTATGGCGAATCCTGCGGGAACCCCCGGTCGCCCCCGAGGAGAAGGCCGGCTTCGTGCCGGTCACCCGCACCTCGGCGGTGGCGGCCGAACTGGACCCGCGTACCGAACTGCAACCGGAGCTGGACCTGCAACACAAGCCGTAGGAACCCAGCTCCGTTCGCATATCACCCGGTGACCACCGACCGACCGCGGGTGCGCAGGCCGATCAGGGCGGCATGCCGGATACTCTGGAGCAGGGCCTGACGGCCGGTGCCGGTGCAGGGGATCCAGGGCCGGGGCGGGTCATTGAGGGCCTCGCGCAGGACCCGGCCCAGGGTGGTCCGCATCATGGTCATCAGGACCACCGCGTCGGCCTCCGCCGCCTGACGCTTGAGGTGATTGACGTCGCGCCCCCAGTTGGAAGACCAGCCGGTATGACGAAACGCCACCCGGACCCCCGGCCACTGGTCGGTGATTTCCCGGATCAGGTCATCACTGTACCGGGCCTGGATCTCGTTACCACCCACGAACAAGACGGTCAGCTCGGCCCCGCCCTCCAGTTGCTCCAGCAGTTCGCTGTCCTCGTCGTGTTCCGCCTCGGCACCGGGTAAAACCAGATCTTCATACTGGGCCGGGGCCGCGCCGCACTCGCGGAATAGCGCCAGGGTCTGAGCGGCCTCCAGGGGCCGGGCATCGCGCAGGGCAAAGAACAGGGCCCTGAGTTGGGCAAAGGCTTCCGGATCACGGCCCAACCGGCGATACAGGCGGAACCGGGCGCGCAGGATATCCGTCTCCGACCAGGCCGGATCCAGCCGGGCCGGCGCCTCCAGCAGATCGAGCATGGGTTCGCAGAACCGGGAATCCTCATGGGCCAGGTGCTCCAGCCCGTCCAGCCCCTCCTGAGCCGTCTCCACCCGCCCCGCCGACAGGGCCGCCGACACCAGCAGTGACAGACGTTCCCAGCGGGCCTGCAGCGGCTGATCAGCGCCATCCCGGCACAGGATCTGCAGATCATCCAACAGCCGGGATGAGCGGGCAAACCATTCCGGCCGGTGGATCAGCGGCAGGACGGCCTGTCCGTGCCGGCACCACAGGGATTCGGCAATCTCTCCCGCCAGGGCCGGATCCACCAGATCCGCGCATTCCAGCAGACGCTGCATCCCCCACTCCGGCCACGGGGCCGCGGACGGGTCCCGCGCCAGCAGCATCCGCCAGGTCTCCATGGCCGCCTGGGCCGAGGCGGCATCCAGCCGAGCCATCATGAGCACGGCCTGCATGAAACGGCAGCGATCCACCAACAACGGACGCTCCGGGTCCTGGGCATCGGTTTCCGTCATCATCCCGATCAGGGCGGCATTCACATGCATCAGGGCCTGCTCCCGGGCCTCGTCACCGCTGTCGGTCTCCATCCAGCGCAGAAAATCCCGCACCCCCAGGGCATAGTGAGCCCCCAGGGCCGCCGACCCGAATCGTTCCACCGCCTCGGTGAAATACCGCTCTCCCTGTCGGAGCTGGGTCAGGATCGCGCGCACCCGATCCAGGCCCGGCGGCAACACCAGTTCGGCCAGGGAACGAAAGCCCCCCAGCACCAGCCCCATGTCCGCATGCAACCGGGGCGACATCAGACGTCCCTCGGCGATCAGCCCGGCAAAGGCCTCCTTCGCCGCGGAGAAATTGCCCTGCAACTGCAGGGCCTGGCCCAGACGGCGCCCCAGCCCGGCCTCAAGAGCGGCCCGCTCGGTGATGTCCAATGCCACATGGGGCAGGCCCTCCCGCAGTTCCACCAGCAACACGTTGGCAATGGCTGCATCGCCCCGGTGGATGGCATCGGTGGCGGACTGGAGGATCAGCGTGGCGGTGGCCGGGGTCAGGTGCCGGCGCTGGCCACGCAACAGTCGGGTGGCCTCGTTCTGGAATCCGTGGGTGAGTAAATAGGGATGTACCTCGGTGAGCATGCCGGCCCCGGCCCCACCGGGGGTGGACGAAGCGGCCCGGAAGATGGCGGCATACCGGTGCAGGGCATCCCTGACCGAGGCATGATTCTGCTGCCGCACGTAGCCGCTGAGCAGTCCCGCCAGATACCACTGGCGTCGTTCGTCATTCATCTCGGGGCGTCCCATGTCGGGACGTCGCCCGGGCAACAGGGCGTCGAGAAAACCCAGGTGAAAATAGCTGCGCTTGCGACTGGTATCCAGGGCATGTACCGATTCCACCAGATCCACCAATTCGTCGGGCTTGAGGGCCCGGTCTTCCTCGGCCAGAGTGGCGATGATCTGTTCCATCACCACCCGGTCCAGCTGGGTGAACTCCTCCGAGACATCCAGCACCGCCCGCTCGGCGACCTCCTCCACCACGATCGACTGCTCTTTCTGTCGGGCCGCTTCCGCCGCCGCCATGGCCTGGTCCAGGGCCGGCAGCACCGGGTCCAGAAACCGCCACAGATCCGGGTCCATCAGCTTGAGCACATGGAAATAGACACCCACCTCCATGGCCCCGAACTCCTCCACCAGGGCGTCCTTGGCCTTGACCATGTCGGCGGGGGGATGGATCTTGTCGTCCCCGCCCACCACGAAGCCCCGTTCATCATGGGGGACACCGCACAGATCCAGAAAACGACACATGATGGCCGACTTGTAGTCGGCGAAGTACCCCAGGAACAGCAGGGTCCATTCCCGCGCCCCCAGAACCACCGGCACATGGGGCAGCAGAACATCGGCCAGCTGATGGTTGTTCATGCGCTTGAGGGTTTCGACGCGAAACCCCTTGCGGCGCGCCAGGGTCTTGAGGGTGGCGTCGCATACCAGCTCAAGCCGGGAGGCCGGCTCCCGCAGACGTTCCAGAAAGGAGATCACCGCCCGGTGTCGATCCAGGGGCAGCAGCCGATTCCAGACCGCCTTCCAGTCGTTGAGTCCCGCCTGCGGCATCGGTGCCGCCACGCCCCGGGCCATGGTCACCCTCCCCTTGCCGGTCCGCCGACCGGCGTCCGGACAATTCGGGAAGAAAGGCCCACAAGGGCCTGAAGCATAAGCAGATGTGCTGAAGGGTATCTGGGCATACCCCGATCATAGATGGGTCCCGGTGGCTCAACAATGGCCACGGGGCTGAATTTCACCCGGAGACGGGCCGCCGTCACTCAAGCGACGACAGGGCCTCCGACCGCATCCCCACCAGCAAGGCTTCCACTTTCGGCATACCTTCCCGAAGTACCTGGCGATGGCGGGGCAAGGTGCCCAGCACGGCCGTCAATGCACCCGGAAGCTGTTCGTAGATCAGCAGCAACGCATCATCCAGGGTCTCGATCATGTCCAGCGCCTGATCGTGATGATCGGTCCCGAGCCCGGCCTCGATACTTGCCAGGTCCGTGGCCGCGGCGCAAGCCCCTATGGTCATCAGATGCCCCTTCAAGGTATGGGCCATGCGACGGGCCGTGATCAGATCATTCTCCGTGAGAGACTGCCTGAGTTCAGCCAGCCGCTCCGGTAGCTCGGGCAGGATGGTCAACAGGGTATCCATCAACAGGATACTGTCGTCTCCCAAACGCTGCAGCACCACGGACAGATCCACGATGGGAAGGGTCTCTTCCTCCGCGGCTGAGAGGGTCTCGATTTCACGGGGCGTTCGAGCGCCCATCACCCGGTCAATGGCCTGTCCCAGCCCGGCCAGACTGATGGGTTTGAAGATATAATCATTCATCCCCGCCGCCAGTCCCCGTTCCCGGTATTCGCTCAGGGCATGGGCCGTCAGGGCGATCACCGGCAGCTCCCGACAGGCCTCGCCGGCCTGCCCTTGCCTGATTCTGCGAGTGGCCTCAAAGCCGTTGATCCCCGGCATCTCCACGTCCATCAGGACCAGATCGGGACAGTCCGTTGTCAGATACCCGAAGGCGGCCTGGGCATTGTCGGCCACCGTCACTCGATGTCCCAGCCGCTTGAGCAGATGCACGGCCACCACCACGTTGGCCGGGGTATCTTCCACCAAAAGCACATGCCAGGAGCGGGTGGGTTGAATCTGCAGTGTTTCAACCGCGGGCAGGACGGATGCCTTCACTGCCTTGCCCGGGGCCATGGCCACGGTGAAACGGAAGGTGCTGCCCTCTCCCGAACGACTGCTCACCGTGATCTCACCCCCCATCTTCTCCACCAGTTGACGGGTAATGGTCAGCCCCAGCCCGGTGCCGCCATGGCGGCGTCCGGCCGAGCCGTCCACCTGGGTGAAGGCCTGAAAGATCTCACGGTGACGTTCCGGGGGAATCCCCTCACCGGTATCGATCACTTCGAATGCCAGTCGCAGTCGCTGGTCCGGCTTACCCAGACAATGGGTCTGCAATCGCACCGACCCCTGCTGGGTGAACTTGACGGCATTGCCGATCAGATTGATCAGAACCTGGGTCAATCGGTGCGCGTCCCCTTTCAGGTAGCGTGGCAGATCCGGGGCCAACTCCAGTGTCAGTGCGAGCCCCTTGTCCTCGGCCGGCACACGCAGGGTCTCGATCACCTCCGCCAGAACCTGGTGAAGATCAAAATCCGCCTCCACCAGTTCCATGCGTCCGGCCTCGATCTTTGACAGATCCAGGATGTCGTTGATGATCGTGAGCAGATGCCGGGCCGAGTGCTCGATGATGTGCATGAAGTCCCGCGACTGCCCGGCGGGCTGATTGAGCAACACCAGTTCACTCAAACCCAGGATCGCATTCATGGGGGTCCGGATCTCATGGCTCATCCGGGCCAGAAACTCGCTCTTGGCCTGATTGGCCGACTCCGCCGCCTCACGGGCACTGATCAGCTGTCGCTCCATGACCCGCAGGTCACTGATATCGGTGTAATAGACCATGCCCCCGATCACTTCCCCCTCCTCATTCAGGATGGGGCCGGAGAAGATCTGCAAAGCCTTCCCCCCGAAACGGTCTTCTTCCCGGGGCGTGGAGTAGCGGACCACCGGTTTTTTGGAACGAAAACATTCCGATAATGCACACTGTGGACAAGGATCGATCTCGTTCCAGGCAATGCGGTAACAAGGTTGATCCAGCACGGAGGAAAGATTGAGACCGAACAGCTCCAGCAGGCCCTGACTGGCGCTCACGATGCGAAAATCCGCATCGACGATGACGATGTAGCCAGGGATGTTCTCAAAAAAGGCCCGCAACCGGCTGGAGGCCCGATCCAGTTCCTCGGTTCGCTGCGCCACCCTTTGCTCCAGCAGGACGTTCTGCTCGGAGATCACCCGTGCCTGGGATTCCAGGCGCTCGAACTGACCACGCAACTGCCCGGACATGGACTGGAAAGCCTGATCCAGCAGATTGAATTCACGAATGGAAGTATGGCCCGGCGTGCGTTCCCAGTCCCCCCTTGCCAGTCGATCCGCGTCCATGCCCAGGCGCTCCAGCGGAGAGGCGATACGGGCCGCGATCCACACCCCCAACAGCAGGGCCGCCAGTAATACGCCTGCGATCATGATCAGGGTATCCCGGGTCTGGGCGTGAATACTGCCGAGAAAATCCTGTTCCGGCACCACCGCCCCCAGCACCCAGTCAAGCCCCGGTGCCGGTGCGAAGTGCTTCACCTGCAGAAACTGGCGCTCTCCGTCCAGGTCGAAAGTGAGCAGTTCCTCCTCCCCGACGGCCGCCAGGCCGCCGGGCCTGGCACTCAGCAGACGGGCAACCTCCGCCAGCGCTGGAATACCCGAGTCCACTGCCCGCAATGGCAGGAAACGGCCGGCCTCCTCCCGAAAAAACCCGCCCTCGGGCGCCGACGACGAAGCAACCAGATGCCCGTCCCTCTGCATGACGAAAATCAGGACGCCGGGACTCAGGTCGATGCGGCGTAAAAAGTCATGCACCTGAGTCAACACATAGTCCACGGCGAAGACACCCAGCAGATTCCCGTCGTCGTCCTTGAAGGGCTGGGCGGCGGTCAGCGCCAGGTCGTGGATCACGAAATGCCGGTAGATAGGCGTCCAGGTCGGACCGTCCGCCGCCACCCCGGCCTGGTACCAAGGCCGGGCGCGAGGGTCAAAACCGGGATAGACCTGCCTGAGCTCCAGGGCATCCCCAAGATCATTGGTGGAAAAGTTATGGGAATCCCCACCGGTCACCGCACCGGCGCGCACCACCTGGATATCCCCGTCCCTGAGCCGGCGGGCACCATAAAACTCACCTTCCACGGTGCCGAAGAAGCTGTAGGCCAGCGAGGGGTGGGTACTGAGAACACCGTGGAAATAACGCTGCACATTGGCGGTATCCTCCGGTCGCAGCACACCGCTGCGCAGGGACCGGGCATTGGCTTCGTTAACGGCGGGGGGGATGCCCAGATACCCGGTCAGACGATCTTCCACCCGGATCAGCACATCGGTGCGCAGCTGACGCGCAATATCGTCCACGGCCAGCCGACCATCGTGAATCGCCAGCCAGGCCACCAGCGCGGCGGATATCATGGTCAGCAGCACCAGCGGCAGGCCGATGAGCAGACGCAGGGAAAAAGCCGGTGCCCTGATGCCCTCGAATCCCCGTCTCATGTCTGACCGACGTCCCGCCCCCGCCATGCTTCTGCTCCCCTTTTCAGAGCAAGCCGCATAGTCAAATTACCCTGTGATCCAGCGGCAGATCGTGTTTACCCAGTCAATGCCCCGTCCACGGCGACATCCATCGTGATTGTACGTCACCCGCGGCAACATCCGCCTTGATTGTTCACCCCCCTCATTTAAGGGTTGATTGATGCGGCTAAGGGTTGATTGATGCAGCATCGGCTCGCGGATGTTTTGCGGGTTGCGAAAGCCGGCCTGTGCAGGGGCGGCGACAAAGGACCGATGGGCGGCAGCAAGGATCAGTCCGACCACTAGGTCACTGAGGCAAAACCTTGGAGACGAGACTCAAATATCAAAAAAGTCATCCCCGAAACCGTCAAGGAAACCGCCTTCGTCTGCGCCCATGTCACCGGGATCCAGATCCAGATGGGCGGTGTCCAGGCCGATGTCCAGCGGGGAGACGCCCAGGTCCATGGCCACGTCGGCAAAAGCCTGCTGCATCTGTGAACTCAGGACCATGCCGGCGAACAGGGTCCCCAGATAGGCCCCGCCGGCGGCGGCCAGGCCGGTGCCCAGCAACCCGGGGGCACCCCGTCGGCCGCGAGCGGCAATCCGAGGATTACCCTGGGTGGCCTCCAGAAAATGCAGCCGGTCGATCAGTTCCTTGTTGCCCGACTGCAGGATCTTCTGCCGGGCCTCTTCCGCACGTTTGCGTCGTGAATCCATGTGGAGATCCTCCAGGTGGATGGGGTGTGCCTGACAGGGTTGGACACGGAAAATGTTGAGAAATCCCCTTCCATCACCAAAATTTTGCCACCGTCACGCCCACCTCCCCGTCACTCCCGCGAAAGCGGGAGCCCAGGATTCCCGGCATCACTGGATTCCCGCCTGCGCGGGAATGACGGAAGTTCGATCCCGACAAAACGACACGATTGAACTGGATGCCTGTCGGCGGGGGAATGAACTGACCCGGGATCAATTCCGGATCAGATAATCAAACGCCCCCAGCGACGCCTTGGCGCCCTCGCCCACCGCAATCACGATCTGCTTGTAGGGCACCGTGGTGACATCCCCGGCCGCAAACACCCCGGGCACCGAAGTCATGCCATGGGCATCCACCACGATCTCACCGCGGGCGGACAACACCACCGGCGACGCCTTGAGCCATTCGGAGTTGGGGACCAGACCGATCTGCACGAAGATCCCCTCCAGATCCAGACGCTTGAGCGCATCCGTGTCCCGGTCCTTGTAGGTCAGGCCGGTCACCTTGCTGCCGTCACCGTTCACTTCCATGGTCTGGGCATGGGTGATGATGTCCACGTTGGGCAGACTGCGCAGCTTTTTCTGCAACACCGCATCGGCCCGCAGCTCGGTCATGAACTCGATCAACGTGACGTGGGCCACCACGCCCGCCAGGTCGATGGCTGCCTCCACGCCGGAGTTGCCGCCGCCGATCACCGCCACCCGCTTGCCCTTGTACAGGGGACCATCGCAATGCGGGCAGTAGGCCACGCCCCTGGCCCGATACTTCTGCTCACCGGGCACGTTCATCTCTCGCCAGCGGGCACCGGTGGCCAGGATCACCGTCTTGCTGCGCAGCACCGCGCCGGAGGCGAAATGCACCTCGTGCAGCCCGGCCTCACCCTGGGCGGGCACCAGCTTCGCGGCCCGCTGCAGGTTCATGATGTCCACCTCATATTCCCTGACGTGGTTTTCCAGCGCCGCCGCCAGCTTGGGGCCTTCCGTATGGGGCACCGAGATGAAGTTCTCGATGGCCATGGTATCGAGCACCTGACCACCGAAACGCTCCGCCGCCACCCCGGTACGGATGCCCTTGCGGGCCGCATAGATGGCCGCCGCGGCGCCGGCGGGACCACCGCCTACCACCAGCACGTCGAAGGCGGCCTTTTCATTGAGCTTTTTCGCCTCCCGCTCCGCCGCCCCCTTGTCGATCCTGGCCAGGATCTGCTCCAGGCTCATGCGGCCCTGATCAAAGGGCTGACCGTTGAGGAAGATGCTGGGCACGGACATCACTTCCCGTGTCTCCACCTCGTCCTGGAACAGGGCGCCGTCAATGGCCACGTGACGCACGTTCGGGTTGAGCACCGCCATCAGGTTCAGGGCCTGCACCACGTCGGGGCAGTTCTGGCACGACAGGGAATAATAGGTCTCGAACAGGAACTCCCCTTCCAGAGACCGGATCTGCTCAATCACCTCGGGCGAGGCCTTGGGCGGATGCCCCCCCACCTGCAGCAGGGCCAGCACCAGGGAGGTGAACTCATGGCCCATGGGCAGACCGGCAAACACCACCCGTCCGCTCTCGCCGGGACGCACCAGGGCAAAGGAGGGACGGCGACCGTCCCGACCGTCGGTGCGCAGGGAGATCTTGTCGCTCAGGGCGGTGATCTCCCGCAGCATCTCCAGCAATTCATTGGATTTTGGGCGTTCATCCAGGGTGGCCACGATCTCGAAAGGCTGGGTGACCTTTTCCAGATAGGCCTTCAATTGGTTCTGCAGATTGGCGTCCAGCATGCCGAATGACCTCATAAAAAAATGCCCGGGACTCGGCCCGGGCAAGGAATAGGAGATTTGGGCAATTCAATGGGCGTGAGCAGCCCGGCTCAGATCTTGCCGACCAGATCCAGGGACGGGGCCAGGGTCTTCTCCCCTTCCTTCCACTTGGCGGGGCAGACTTCGTTGGGGTGAGCCGCCACATACTGGGCCGCCTTCACCTTGCGCAGCAGTTCCTCGGCGTTACGACCGATGTTGCCGGCATTGATCTCGACGATCTGGATCACGCCCTGGGGATCCACCACGAAGGTGCCACGCTCGGCCAGACCGGCCTCCTCGATCAGCACTTCGAAGTTGCGGGAAATGGTCAGGGTCGGGTCCGCAATCATCGGGAACTGCAGCTTGTTGATGGTTTCGGAACTGTCGTGCCAGGCCTTGTGGGTGAAGTGGGTGTCGGTGGACACGCTGTAGATCTCCACGCCCAGCTTCTGGAACTCGGCATAGTTGTCGGCCAGGTCGCCCAGCTCGGTGGGGCACACGAAGGTGAAGTCAGCCGGATAGAAGAAGAACACCGACCACTTGCCCTTGATGCTCTCGTCGGTCACCTCGACGAACTCGCCGTTGTGGAAGGCGGTGGCCTTGAAGGGCTTGACTTCGGTATTGATCAGGGACATGACAGGCTTCTCCAAAGGTTGTGATTTAGACGCATTCCAAATGTTGTGGTACAATAATACCCAGACTGTCGGATAGATGCAATTGAAGATTTCAATCACCCAAAAAGCTGTTATCTATCACGAAGGGGGGGATGTTGCCCGCGAAGCGCACGTTCAAATCCATGGCCCGACAGGTTAAACTGCCGCACACCCCGGCGGGCCTTCACAGCCGCCCTCCCACTTCCAGTGGCAACCGGACTCAAGCAAGCACACCATGGGTTACACCTTGCACACGGCCAGATCCACCCCCCTGGCCCTCCTGATCTGTATGGCCACCCTGACGGCCTGCAACACCCTGCCGACCGCGCCCACCGAAGGCGCCTGGCTCAGCATCCATGCTCCGGACGCCATGGATGCCCTGTCACCCGCCCTCAACAGCTTCCTCAATGAGGCCCCCGCCGGCAGCAGCATTGCACTGTCGGACAGTCCTTGGGGCAATGACGTCCTCATCCACGCCGAAGCCGCCTACTTCGCCGCCAGCGGACGCACCTGCCGCGGCCTGGTGGTGCAAGGCGAGCATGGACAACGGCCGGCCCTGGTCTGCCGCAAGAGCGAAGCTGAATGGGAAGACGTTCGCGTACTCACCGGCCCGGTCGGGGACATCACACCATGAGCCTTTGCACAACCGCCCAAAGCCTGCCCAAAACCGGTCGCCCCGCCGCATGGCTTGTGACAACCCTGCTGCTGATCATGCTGCTCCCGGCATTGCCCATGACCGCCGCGGCACAGAGCTTCAGCGGCATGGGAGACCTCCCCCGCGCCCAGCAGGCCGCCCCCATACCGGACACCCTGGAGCCCCCCTCTCCGGTGGACTGGCGTACCGGCACCCACGGCCCCGTACCCGGCACCCTCGGCCGGGACACCGGCATCGCCCCTTTCGGCGCCCACCTGTTCAAGGGCGGCTTTCGCGGCACCCGCGCCGCCGGCCTGAGCCCCGACTACCGCATCCTTCCCGGTGATCAGATCACCCTGCGGGCCTGGGGCGCGGTGGAAATCGACCGCGTACTGCCCGTGGACGCCCAAGGCAACATCTTCATCCCCTATGTGGGGCCGGTGCAGGTCCAGGGGCTGCCCCACGGCCAGCTGGACGGTCGCGTCAGAAGCGCCGTCAGATCCGTATTCACCGACAACGTGGAGGTCTACACCAACCTCCAGGGCACCCAGCCCGTGGCCCTGTTCGTCACCGGGCACGTGGTCAACCCCGGCCGCTACGCCGGCAGCCCCCACGACTCCCTGCTCTACTTCCTGGACCAGGCCGCCGGCATCGACCAGGACACCGGTAGCTACCGCCGGGTGCGCCTGATCCGCGACGGCGAAACCATCGCCCTGGCCGACCTGTATGATTTCCTGCTCACCGGCAGCATTCCCCGCCCCCAATTCAAGGATGGCGACACCCTGGTGGTGGAACGTCGCGGCCCCGTGGTCACCGTGGCCGGTGACGTGGCCCGCCCCCACCGCTTCGAACTGGAACCGGACACCCTCACCGGCCAGAGCGTGCTTGATCTGGCCCAGCACAAGCCGGATGCCTCCCATGTCCTGGTGCGCGGCGTGCGTGCCCAAGGCCCCTTCTCCGCCTATCTGAGCCTGGAGGAATTCCGCCGCACCCCGCTCAACAACGGTGACGAGATCCTGTTCTCCGCCGATGAGCGGCCGGACACCATCGTGGTTCAGTTGGAAGGCAGCTACATGGGGCCCTCCCGCTTCGCCGTGCCCAAGGATGCCCGTCTTCGGGAACTGCTGGACAGCATCGCCGTCGATCCGCGCCTGACCGACGTCACCGCCGTTTCCATCCGCCGCCTGTCGGTGGCCGAACGCCAGCGTCAATCCCTGGAAGACAGCCTGCGGCGCCTGGAGACCACCTACCTGGGGGCCTCGTCCGCCACGCCCGAAGAGGCCACCATCCGCGCCCGCGAGGCGGAACTGATCCAGGGCTTCGTCGCCCGGGCGCGACAGGTACAGCCCACCGGCCGCATGGTGGTGGCCAGCGAGGACCGCATCGCCGACATCCGCCTGCAGGACGGCGACATCATCACCATCCCGGAGCGTTCCGATTCCCTGCTCATCAGCGGCGAGGTGCTGATCCCCCAGGCCATGGTCTACGTCCCCGGCCAGAGCCTGCGTGACTACATCGACCGGGCCGGCGGCTTCAGCCAGCACGCGGATCGCAAGCACATCCTGGTGGTGCGTCAGAACGGCGAGGTCCGCGCCGCCGACCAGGTGGCCCTGCGCCCCGGCGACGAGATCCTGGTGCTGCCGGAAGTACCCACCAAGAACCTGCAACTGGCCGCCACCCTCACCCAGATCCTTTACCAGATCGCCATCGCCACCAAGGTTGTCGTGGATCTTTGATGCGTACACCCTGGCAGGTCACATGGAGCGTCTGGCGGGCGCTGTTTCTGCGAGAAGCGGTGGCGCGCACATCGGGAGACCGGTTTGCGTGGTTCTGGATGCTGGCGGAGCCGATCCTGTTCGTGGTCATCATGGTGTCCATTCGTGACATGCTGGGCCGCATCCGCCTGATCACCGGAGCGGAGTTCATCCCTTGGCTGATCGTGGGACTAACCGCCTTCTTCCTGTTCCGTGAAGGCGTGCTGCGTTCCATGGGGGCCGTGGATGCCAACAAGGCCCTGTTCGCCTACCGGCAGGTGGCCCCGGTAGACCCGGTACTGGTCCGCAACGTGGTAGAAGGCATCCTCAAGACCGTCGTGCTGTTCATCCTGATTGCCGGTGCCTCGCTGCTGGGTCACGACATCCTCCCCAGCGACCCGCTGATGGCCATGCTGGCCTGGCTTTCCCTGTGGCTGCTGGGCATGGGGGTGGGGCTGGTGGTGTCGGTACTGGTCAGTCTGGTGGCCGAGATCGGCATCCTCATCCGCATGATGATGCTGCCCATGCTGATCCTCTCCGGCGTCATCATCCCCCTGCAGAACCTGCCCCACCACATACAGGAATACCTGCTCTACAACCCGGTGGTCCATGGGCTGGAGGTGCTGCGACTGGCCTTCTTCGGCGGCTACAAGACCCTCGGCGGGGTTGACTTCGCCTACCTGTGGTACTGGATCATCGGCTCCACGGCCCTGGGTCTGGCTCTGCATCTTCGCTTCGCCCAGCGACTCAAAGCCCAATGATCGAGATCAAACACGTCTACAAGCGTTACCACAACCATCACGGCAGTGACTGGGTGCTGCGTGACATCAATGTCTGCATCCCAAAGGGGATCAGCGTAGGCCTGCTGGGCCGCAACGGCGCCGGCAAATCCACCCTGCTCAAACTTATCGGCGGCATGGACTACCCCGACCGGGGAGAAATCATCCGCCGCTGCCGGGTCTCCTGGCCCATCGGACTGCGGGGCGGTTTCCAGGGCAACATGACCGGTCGCCAGAACGTCAAGTTCGTGGCGCGCATACATGGCGGGGAACAGTCTATTGAGGACGTGATCCGTTTTGTGGAAGATTTTGCCGAGATCGGAGAGGCCTTCGACGAACCGGTCAAGACCTACTCCAGCGGCATGCGCAGCCGCCTGGGCTTTGGTCTTTCCCTGGCGTTCGATTTCGACGTCTATCTGTCCGACGAAGCCACCGCCGTGGGTGACCGGAGCTTCAAAAAAAAGGCCAAGAAGGCCTTCAGAGACAAGGTGGGGCGGGCCAGTCTCATCATGGTCTCCCACAGCGAGGGCATCCTCAAAGACCTGTGCCAAGCCGGCATTCTGCTGGAAAAGGGTCAGGCCATCTGGTTCGACAGCATAGACGAAGCCATCAAGGCCTATCACGATAGTATCGAGGCCGAAGTCAGCGCCAAGGCTGTACCCAAAAAACGCCCTGTAAAACCAGCCAGGCCCGAAACCAACGCCGTCGCCACTCCTCGGCCCGCTCAGGCACAGCCTCCACACTCACAATGAAGAATCTCATCCTCAAGCACCCTTACTGGCCCCTCTGCCTGATCCTGATCCTGGGGGCGACCCTCTACTGGTCACTGCTGGCCACGGATCGTTACGTCTCCCAGGCCAACGTGGTGCTGCAGACCCCGCAGATCGCGCCGCCGACCCTGAGTTTTGCTTCATTGCTCTCCGGCGGTAATAATATGGCCGACATGCTGCTGCTGCGGGATCATCTGCTTTCGGTGGACATGGCCCGCAAGCTGGATGAGGCCTTCGATCTCAGGGGGCATTACAGCGACCGTCGCATTGATCGTCTCTCCCGTCTCAACGACACCGACGGCCACCTGGAAAAATTCCACCGCCACTACCTGCGCCGGGTAAAAGTGGAGATGGACGAATACGCCCAGATCATGCGCATCAGGGCCAGCGCCTATGATCCGGATCTGGCCCAGGCCATGGTCATCAAACTCATGCGCGAAGGCGAGGCCCACATGAACGCCATGGGCCAGCGCCTGGCTACCGAACAGGTCCGGTTCATCGAAATCCAGGTCGCAGACCTGCAGAGGCGGCTGGAACAGGCCCGGGAAAACCTCCTGGCCTTCCAGAACCGGCACGGTCTTATCTCCCCCACCGGCACGGTGGAAAGCCTGAGCACCGTGGTGGCCTCACTGGAGGCGGAACTGGCCAAGCTCAGCGCAAGACAGATGGCCCTGAGTGAATCCCAAAGTCCCACCTCGCCGGAAATGGTCCGTCTGCGCAGCGAGATCCAGGCCATTCGCAACCAGATCGACATCGAACGCACCCGCATGGCGGCCCAGAGCGGTGACGCCCTCAATCGTCTGGCCGCCGAATATGAAACCCTGCTGCTGCAGGTGGAGTTTGCCCGGGAACTCTATGCCAACGCCCTGGCCTCCCTGGAAAACACCCGGGTCGAAGCCGCCCGCACCCTCAAGCAGGTTTCGGTGCTGCAGGAGGCCACCTACCCCCAATACGCCATGGAGCCACGGCGAGTGTACAACATCACCGTTTTCAGCATCCTGGCCATCCTCGGCGCCCTGATCACCCACATGCTGGCCGCCATCATCCGTGATCACCGGGATTGATGATCCGGGAGCAGGCCCGCCACCAGGCCCCTGACCTTGCGAACCTGCCGTCGGACCCAGCCCCGCCGCAAATGCACCAGCCTGCCCTGCGCCTGCAGGGCATCGCGCTCCGCCACCAGCCCCCGCAGCACCGCCTCGCAGGACACGAAGCCCCGCACCGACCCGTCCCAGTACAGCGGATAACGCAACAAGGCCCCGGCCACCAGCGCATCCAGGCTCAACCGGCGGGTGCGCCCGGGCATGGGCAGGGCATCCTGCGTCAGCCCCCATCCGGCATAGAACGGCCGACCATGGACCACCACCGGTTTTTCCCGCAACAGGGCCTCGAACCCGGCCATGGAAGTCATGGTATGTACCGCATCCGCCGCCTCGATACAGGCCACCACGCTGGCCTCCCGCTCGATCCAGTCCGCGTGAGCCAGCGCCTGGTCATCAGGCACGTGCCCTCGCCGGTTGCCGGAACTCACGTCCGGATGCGGCTTGAAAACGATGAAGGCCTCCGGACAGGCGGCCCGGGCGGCCCGGATCAGCCCCAGATTGGTGTTGACCCCGGCACAGCCGTGGCGGATGGAGGCATCATCCTCCACCTGCCCCGGCACCAGGATCACCGGACGGTCACCGGCAGGCCACTGCACCGGGGCATGGCTTTCCAGGTTGTACTTGGTCAGACCCTGTCGGACGATCAGATCACGCACGGTACGCGCCCGTGCCAGTTCGTCCGGCTGGAACACCGCCGTGTTGAGCAGCCGTTCCAGATCGGACGGCGTCCGGGGATCGAAATAGAGTCCCTGTTCATCCAGCACCAGGGAACGCGGCGGAATCAGATCCGAACCCAATCCCACCGAGCGATAGAAACCGTCCTCAATAAAAAAGGTGCGCAGCCCCCATTCCCCGGCAAGCGTCATCAAGTCTTCCGGCGCATCCCGTCCCCAATGCACGAAGGCATCACCGGGCCGCGGATCCATCGCCGCCGCGGCCTTCGGTGTCGGCACGAACACCACCCCCTCCCGTGCCTGGGCCAACAGCGGCCTCAAATGGGCCTGCTTCCAGCGCTGAACCCCCACACCGATGAAGCGCCGGGGCCACTGATCGCGGACACGCTGCTGGCGCTCGATGAAGTCGGCGACCTGAAAGAAATCCCCCGGGTCGCCGGTTTCCGGATCCAGGTAGCGGGGGTAGCGCAGATAGGCGGCGGCGATGAGTTCCCCGAGGGTGCGCCGCGTGGTACGCCGATCGCAGCCGGCACGATCATCGGTCAACCCCCAGCCACTGTAGAAGGGCACTCCGAAACAGGTGACCGGACGCCCCACGATCAGGGCATCCAGTCCCATTTGGGAGGTAACCACATAGACATGGTGAAAATGGCCCAGCAGGTCATGGGGATGCCAGTCCTGAGTGATCCAGTGGACATCCCGACGGGCCTGGGCCCGCGACAGACAGCTTTGGCGGCGCCCGGCCAGGACATCCGGGTGGGTCTTGATCCAGACCTGGGCATCGGGATGCTCATCAAAGGCGGCCTCCAGCATGCGAAGGAAGGTCTCTTCCGTGGCCAGACCGCAGGTGATGGAGGCATCCCCGGCGGTCTGATCCACCAGCAAGACCCGCTTGCGATCGGGATCGAAAGCGCCGGGAGGCACCTCGGTGCCCTGGTTGTACTTGGTCAGACGCCCCCGACGCAGTCGCTCCAGGGCCAGATCAGCCTGCACCAGGCATGGCACCGAGAACGTTTCATGCTGGAGTATCTGCTCCAGGCGGGAAGGTTGCCGGGCATCAAAATAGATCCCCAGATCGTCCACCACCACGGACAGGGCGGGCGTACCGTTGACCCCCAGCCCGAAGGAGCGCAGGAAACCATCTTCCAGGGTGATGAAGGGCAGATCATGTTTTTCGGCCAAGGCCAGGGTCTTGAAGGCGGGACCCTTGCGCCCCCAGCCCACCAGGGTGGTCACTTCGGCCGGAGGCTTTCTCCATGCGGAAACATGCACCAGGCGGGCGCCGAGCATGCGGGCAACCCGTGTATTGCGGCTCAATGTCCTTGAGCAGGTACCGAAAACCTGAAACAACGAAAATCCCCCTGTGCCATCACCCCGTTGACCGGCCAATGATGCCACAGCCCTGGGTTTCTTCCTGAAAAGCCTGCCTCGTGGAAGCCCCGTGGGAGCCGGCCTGCCAGCGAAATAACGTCCGAGGTGTCATTCCCGCGAAAGCGGGAATCCAGTGGCAGACTGAAACCGTGCACTGGACTCCCGCTTTCGCGGGAGTGACGATGATAATGCCGGTGCCGGTGCCGGTGGCCGTGGCGATGAAGATGAAGATGAAGATGAAGATGAAGATAAAAGATGACGACAACGACCACCACCAGAGGCCATGATAGACTGCCACCGGCACAAGACTTGTTCCCGGAGGGCCAGGCATGGCTGACCAACAGCGCCTCAGACTCCCCATCGGCATTCAAACCTTCTCCGAGATCCGCGAGGGGGGCTACTACTACGTGGACAAGACGCCGGTCATCGAGCGCCTGGTCCACCAGAACAAGTACTACTTCCTCTCCCGCCCCCGACGCTTTGGAAAAAGCCTGCTGCTGGACACCCTGCGCTGCCTGTTCGAAGGCCGTCAGTCACTCTTCGAGGGGCTCCATATCCACGACCGCTGGAACTGGCAGCGAACCCACCCCGTGATTCGTCTGAGCTTTGGTAGCGGCGTGATGCGCAATCGCGAGGAGCTGGACAGACGCATTCGCCACCAGCTGCGCAAGGAGCGCGAGCGTTTCACCCAGGCCACCAGCCCCGAGACGGATATTCCCGGCGAGTTCTCCGATCTGCTGGAATTCGCCCACCAGGAAACGGGCCAGCCGGTCGTGCTGCTGATCGATGAGTACGACAAACCCATCCTCGACAACATTCTGGAACCGGAGCGCGCCCGAGAACTGCGCGAGGGGCTGAAGAACCTCTACAGCGTACTCAAGGACGCCGACCCCCACCTGCATCTGGTGCTGATCACAGGCGTCTCCAAATTCAGCAAGGTCAGCCTCTTCTCGGGGCTGAACAACCTGCGCGATATCACGCTGCTGCCTGAGTATTCAACGATCTGCGGCTATACCGATGACGACATCGACACGGTATTCGCCCTCGAGCTACCCGGCCTGGACCGCGAGACCATCCGCCAGTGGTACAACGGCTATCGCTGGGGCGGCTCCGAAGTAATCTCCGTCTACAACCCTTTCGACGTCCTGCTGCTCTTGCAGAATCGTCAGTTCGGCCCCTACTGGTTCGAGAGCGCCACGCCCACCTTCCTGGTGGATCTGCTCAAGGAACGCGGCGTCTTCACCCCCGAACTCACCGCCTGGCATAGCCGACCGGCACTGCTCAGCCGTTTCGATGTGGACGACATCTCCACCGATGCCCTGCTGTTCCAGACCGGCTACCTCACCCTCAAGGACATCCACGAAGAAGTCCCCAACCGGCCCCTCTACAAACTGGGCCTGCCCAACCAGGAGGTGGAAATCAGCCTCAACGAGGCCCTGCTTCCGGCGCTGGGCGTCAGCCATGCCGTCTTCGATGATGTGGTCATCCGCTTGCCGCGCCTGCTCAAGGCCGCCGACATGGCCGGCCTCGAAGCCCACCTCAAGGCCCTCTACGCCGGCCTGCCCCACGACTGGTACCGCAACAACCCCATTGCTCAATACGAAGGCCACTACGCCAGCGTCTTCTACAGCCACTTCGCCGCCCTGGGCGTCCAGGTCACGGTGGAAGACGCCAGCCATCACGGCCGGGTGGACATGACCGTCGACTTCGGCGGCCATCTCTACCTATTCGAATTCAAAGTGGTGGAGCAACTGCCCGAAGGCAAAGCGCTGGAGCAGATCAAGCAAAAGGGCTATGCCGACAAATACCGCGCCTCCGGCAAGCCGATCCACCTGATCGGCGTGGAGTTCTCCCGGGAAAAGCGGCAGATCGTGGCATTCGATGTGGAAACGGCATGATAAACTCCCGTCGGCAGGATACTTGTCCCTGGAGGGCCAGGCATGGCTAACCATCAGCGCCTCACACTCCCCATCGGCATCCAGTCCTTTGAAAAGCTGCGCAAGGGCCACTACTACTACGTCGACAAGACCCCTCTGATCGAATCCATGGCGAAGATCGGCGGCTACTACTTCCTCTCCCGCCCCCGACGCTTCGGCAAAAGCCTGCTGCTCGACACCCTGCACTGCCTGTTCGAAGGCCGAAAAACCCTGTTCGAAGGACTCTACCTCCATGACAAATGGGACTGGCAGACAACATACCCGGTCATCCGCATCAGCTTTGCCGACGGCGTCGTCAAAAGCCGCGAGGAACTGGATGCCCACATCTGGCACCAACTGAAAGTACAACGAGAAAAACTGGCGCTATCCCAACCACCGGCCGAGATCATCTCCGGTGAGTTTTCATCACTGATTCGCCAGACTCACGCCCACTATGGACAGCGCGCCGTCGTACTCATCGACGAGTACGACAAGCCCATCCTGGATAACATCCTGGAGCCCGAGCGTGCCCGCGAACTGCGCGAGGGGCTGAAGAACCTCTACAGCGTACTCAAGGACGCCGACCCCCACCTGCATCTGGTGCTGATCACAGGCGTGTCCAAATTCAGCAAAGTCAGCCTCTTCTCGGGGCTGAACAACCTGCGTGATATCACGCTGCTGCCTGAGTATTCAACGATCTGCGGCTATACCGATGACGACATCGACACGGTATTCGACCTCGAGCTACCCGGCCTGGACCGCGAGACCATCCGCCAGTGGTACAACGGCTATCGATGGGGCGGCTCCGAAGTAACCTCCGTCTACAACCCCTTCGACGTCCTGCTGCTCTTGCAAAATCGCCAGTTCGGCCCCTACTGGTTCGAGAGCGCCACGCCCACCTTCCTGGTGAACCTGCTCAAGGAACGGGGTGTCTTCACCCCCGAACTCACCGCCTGGCACAGCCGCCCGGCACTGCTCAGCCGTTTCGATGTGGACGACATCTCCACCGATGCCCTGCTGTTCCAGACGGGCTACCTCACCCTCAAGGACATCCACGAAGAAGTCCCCAACCGGCCCCTCTACAAACTGGGCCTGCCCAACCAGGAGGTGGAAATCAGCCTCAACGAGGCCCTGCTACCGGCGCTGGGCGTCAGCCATGCCGTCTTCGATGATGTGGTCATCCGCTTGCCGCGCCTGCTCAAGGCCGCCGACCTGGCCGGCCTGGAAACCCACCTGAAGGCCCTCTACGCCGGCCTGCCCCACGACTGGTACCGCAACAACCCCATTGCTCAATACGAAGGCCACTACGCCAGCGTGTTCTACAGCCACTTCGCCGCCCTGGGCGTCCAGGTCACGGTGGAAGACGCCAGCCACCACGGCAAGGTGGACATGACCGTCGACTTCGGCGGTCACATCTACCTGTTCGAATTCAAGGTGGTGGAGCAACTGCCCGAAGGCAAGGCCCTGGAACAGATCAAGCAAAAGGGCTATGCCGACAAATACCGGGCCACCGGCAAACCGATCCACCTGATCGGCGTGGAGTTCTCCCGGGAAAAGCGGCAGATCGTGGCATTCGATGTGGAAACGGCATGATAAACTCCCGTCGGCACGATACTCGTCCCTGGAGGGCCAGGCATGGCTAACCATCAGCGCCTCACACTCCCCATCGGCATCCAGTCCTTTGAAAAGCTGCGCAAGGGCCACTACTACGTCGACAAGACCCCTCTGATCGAATCCATGGCGAAGATCGGCGGCTACTACTTCCTCTCCCGCCCCCGCCGCTTCGGCAAAAGCCTGCTGCTCGACACCCTGCACTGCCTGTTCGAAGGCCGAAAAACCCTGTTCGAAGGACTCTACCTCCATGACAAATGGGACTGGCAGACAACATACCCGGTCATCCGCATCAGCTTTGCCGACGGCGTCGTCAAAAGCCGCGAGGAACTGGATGCCCACATCTGGCACCAACTGAAAGTACAACGAGAAAAACTGGCGCTACCCCAACCACCGGCCGAGATCATCTCCGGTGAGTTTTCATCACTGATTCGCCAGACTCACGCCCACTATGGACAGCGCGCCGTCGTACTCATCGACGAGTACGACAAGCCCATCCTGGATAACATCCTGGAGCCCGAGCGTGCCCGCGAACTGCGCGAGGGGCTGAAGAACCTCTACAGCGTACTCAAGGACGCCGACCCCCACCTGCATCTGGTGCTGATCACAGGCGTCTCCAAATTCAGCAAGGTCAGCCTCTTCTCGGGGCTGAACAACCTGCGCGATATCACGCTGCTGCCTGAGTATTCAACGATCTGCGGCTATACCGATGACGACATCGACACGGTATTCGCCCTCGAGCTACCCGGCCTGGACCGCGAGACCATCCGCCAGTGGTACAACGGCTATCGCTGGGGCGGCTCCGAAGTAACCTCCGTCTACAACCCCTTCGATGTACTGCTGCTCTTGCAAAATCGTCAGTTCGGCCCCTACTGGTTCGAGAGCGCCACGCCCACCTTCCTGGTCGACGTCCTCAAGCGACGTGGGGTCTTCACCCCTTCGCTGGACCGATGGGAGACGGAATACGAATTACTCAGCCAGTTCGATGTCGACAACATCAGCACCGACGCCCTGCTCTTCCAGACCGGCTACCTGACCATCAAGCAGATCAAGGAGCCCATGCTGGGTTACCGCCAGTACACCCTGGGCTTTCCCAACCACGAGGTGGAGACCAGCCTGAACCACGCGCTGCTCCCGTCACTGGGCGTCGAAAACGGCCCACGCGAACGCCGCACCCTGTTCAAGCACTTGCAGCAGCACGACCTGGCCGGCCTGGAAACCCACCTCAAGGCCCTCTACGCCGGCCTGCCCCACGACTGGTACCGCAACAACCCCATTGCCCAATACGAAGGCCACTACGCCAGCGTCTTCTACAGCCACTTCGCCGCCCTGGGGGTCCAGGTCACAGTGGAAGACGCCAGCCACCACGGCAAGGTGGACATGACCGTCGACTTCGGCGGCCACCTCTACCTGTTCGAATTCAAAGTGGTGGAGCAGCTACCCGAAGGCAAGGCCCTGGAACAGATCAAAACCAGGGGCTATGCCGACAAATACCGCGCCTGCGGCAAGCCGATCCACCTGATCGGCGTGGAATTCTCCCGGGAAAAGCGGCAGATCGTGGCATTCGACGTGGAAACGGCCTGAAGAAGCGACAATCTCGGGCATCGCTCGTGGCCAAGGGCCGTTCCCAGGGGAGCCACCGCCAGAATTGACACTAAACAATCTGCCAACTAGAGTTCACACATGATCGAACTCATCAAAACCGATGTCTTTGATCGGTGGCTGCGAAGCCTTCGTGATACTCGTGCCCGCGCCAAGATCACGGTACGGCTCAGACGACTCAGCCTCGGCAACCCTGGCGATGTCAAACCTGTCGGTGAAGGCATCTCGGAACTGCGCATCCCCCATGGCCCCGGCTACCGGGTCTACTACCTCAACAGAGGCCCCATCGTGGTGGTGCTACTCTGCGGGGGCGACAAGAGCAGCCAGCCCAGCGACGTCGAACAAGCTAAAGCCATTGCCAAGCAATGGAAGGAGTAACCCATGGCCACCCAACAGCAGGTGATATTCAGCCACTACGACACCGCCGAGTACCTTCAGACCGAAGAGGAAATCGCCGTCTACCTGGAGGCCGTGATGGAGGAAAACGATCCCTCACTCCTCGCTGCCGCTCTGGGCGACGTGGCTCGCGCACGTAACATGAGCCAGCTGGCCAAGGAGGTCGGCATGAGCCGCGAGGGGCTCTACAAGGCACTTTCAGGCGAAGGCAACCCCGCCTTCTCCACCATCAACAAGGTCGCCAACGCTCTGGGGCTGCAGCTGACCATCAAGCCGATGTCCCAGCCTCCGGCGCCGTAAGGATAGCGGGAGCCCATTGGCCTGCTTGCGAAGTCACTCCCGCGAAAGCGGGAGTGACGATGATAGTGCCGATGACGGGACAGGAAAGGACGGTGACAGTGGCGACAACGACCACCACCAGAGCCATGATAAACTCCCGTCGGCACGAAGCTTTTACTCTGGAGGCCAGCATGGCTACCGAACAGCGCCTCAGACTCCCGATAGGGATCCAGACCTTCTCCGAGAACGGTGTTTTCCCCCGAGCTGCCTGGCCTGGACCGTGAGGCCATCCGGCAGTGGTACAACGGCTATCGATGGGGTGGGCAGGAGGTCACCTCTGTCTACAACCCGTTCGATGTGCTGCTACTGCTCCAAAACCGTGAGTTCGGCCCCTACTGGTTCGAGAGCGCCACCCCCACCTTCCTGGTGAACCTGCTCAAGGAACGGGGTGTCTTCACCCCCGAACTCACCGCCTGGCACAGCCGACCAGCCCTGCTCAGCCGTTTCGACGTGGATGACATCTCCACCGACGCCCTGCTATTTCAAACCGGCTACCTCACCCTCAAAAACATTCACGAAGAAGTGCCCAACCGACCGCTCTATGAACTGGGCCTGCCCAACCAGGAGGTTGAGATCAGCCTCAACGAAGCCCTGCTCCCGGTACTGGGCGTCAGTCACGCCATCTTCGATGAACTGGTCATCCGGTTGCCGCGCCTGCTGAAGGCCGCCGACATGGCAGGCCTTGAAGCGCACATGAAGGCCCTCTACGCCGGCCTGCCCCACGACTGGTATCGCAACAACCCCATCGCGAAATACGAAGGGCACTATGCCAGCGTCTTCTACAGCCACTTCGCCGCCCTGGGGGTCCAGGTCACGGTGGAAGACGCCAGCCACCATGGCCGCGTGGACATGACCATCGACTTCGGCGGCCACATCTATATCTTCGAGTTCAAGGTGGTGGAACAACTGCCCGAGGGCAAGGCCCTGGAGCAGATCAAGGCAAAAGGCTATGCCGACAAATACCGCGCCGCCGGCAAACCCATTCATCTGATCGGCGTGGAGTTCTCCCGCGAGCAGCGCCAGATCGTGACGTTCGATGTGGAGGCAGCCTGAAGCCACAATCCCAGCAATTCTCCATTCGCGGCCAAGGGCCGCTCCCACAAGGGCGGCACGAGAGGCACACAGGCTCGCGAAACCCCCGTGGGAGCTGGCCTCGCCGGCGACGCGCTGCGGCAGCAGCGCCCTGGCCATGATTGTGTGCCGCCTTCGCGGGCGAGGCCCGGCTAATTTTTTGGTGGAACATCAGCATCTGGAAACAAATCTTCCAGGGCCTTTGCACTCAGCAATCGGATGGATACTTCACTCAATTCCTCGTATGTTGCCTCGGCCAGTCTCTCATCTAGCCAGAATGGAACATCCGTAAACTTTTCTATCACCTGAAGCCGGAGAGCACGACGAATCCCTTTCAAAAATGGCTTGGTTTCCCAGTGAGGAGGCTCATGCATTAGAATCTGACCAGCCATATCGTAACCAAGCAATAATTCCTCTAGGTCCTTATACCGCCCGCCTTCCCGGAGCCACCATGCGAGATTTTTCTCATCCGCGTCATCTAGCTTCTTTTGAGCCCATGATGGCAATGGACCAAACCTTTCTTTGAAGAACTTATTGACACATCCCCTCAGACCTTCGACCCAAGCTTTTTCAGACCACTCACTGAGCATTTCCCCATGTACATCGAAAACCTCTGAACAATCCTCGAGGTTATCCAGATAATCAGCAGGAAGATTTTTCAGCGCATGAATCGCATCGATTGGCAGCTCAGTCACGGCAGCAATGGTGGCATCATCTACTTTACCTTGTTTAAGCAATCGCAAAGCAACCTCAACACTCCCCCCAAGCCGACCTTTCAGATAGGCATTCAAATACTCTCTTTGGTGGAAATATAAAAAAGTCATCAAGGGCAATTCCTGGATGGGGCTGCCCTTCATTATGCGTCAAGCGGGAATATAGGGGAAAGCAGGATCAGTGCTGCGTCTCGGCACGCAGCCAAGCCACCTCTTCAACCGGCAGCTCTTCAATCTCAGCGATCAGCTGGTCATCCATCTCGGTGCGGGCCTTCCAGCAAGCCCAGGCGAAAGGTCGACTCGATCGGGTTGGTGGTGCGGGTGTGCACCCAATGCTCTGCCGGGTAGTCGTAAAACGCCAGCAGTTCATCCCGATCCTTTGCCAGGCAGGCCATCGCCTTGGGGGCGTGTTAAACTCCCGCCAGCACGACGTTTTCACTCTGGAGGCCAGCATGGCTACCGAACAGCGCCTCAGACTCCCGATAGGGATCCAGACCTTCTCCGAGATCCGCGAACGAGGCTACTACTACGTCGACAAGACGCCGGTCATCGAGCGCCTGGTCCACCAGAACAAGTACTACTTCCTCTCCCGCCCAAGGCGCTTCGGCAAGAGCCTGCTGCTGGACACCGTGCGCTGCCTGTTCGAAGGCCGCCAGGCCCTGTTCGAAGGGCTGTACCTCCACCATCGCTGGGACTGGCAGGCCACCCATCCCGTGATCCACCTGAGCTTCGGCAGCGGGGTGATGCGCAATCGTGAAGAGCTGGACCAGCGGATTCGCCACCAGCTGCGCAAAGAGCGTGAGCGTTTCACCCAGGCCACCTTCCCCAAGACCGATATTCCCGGCGAGTTCTCTGACCTGCTGGAGCTCGCCCACCGGGAAACGGGCCAACCGGTGGTGCTGCTGATCGACGAGTACGACAAACCCATCCTGGACAACATCCTGGACCCAGAGCGCGCCCGTGAACTACGTGAAGGCCTGAAGAACCTCTACAGCGTGATCAAGGACGCCGACCCCCACCTGCATCTGGTGATGATCACCGGGGTCTCCAAGTTCAGCAAGGTCAGCCTGTTTTCGGGGATGAATAATTTGCGCGATATCACACTGCTGCCGGAATACACCACCATCTGTGGCTACACGGATGAGGACATCGACACGGTGTTTGCCCCGGAGCTGTCCGGCCTGGACCGTGAGGCAATCCGAGAGTGGTACAACGGCTATCGCTGGGGGAGCTGTGAGGTCACCTCCGTCTACAACCCTTTCGACGTACTGCTGCTCTTGCAGAACCGGGCGTTCGGCCCCTACTGGTTCGAGAGCGCCACGCCCACCTTCCTGATCGACGTTCTCATGCAGCGGGGGGTCTTCACCCCTCAGCTGGATCAATGGGAGACGGAATACGAGCTACTCAGCCAGTTCGACGTGGACGACATCAGCACCGACGCCCTGCTCTTCCAGACCGGCTACCTGACCATCAAGCAGGTCGAGGAACCCATGCTGGGCTACCGTCAGTACACCCTGGGCTTTCCCAACCGCGAGGTAGAGACCAGCCTGAACCATGCGCTGCTGCCGTCGCTGGGTGTCGAGAACGCCCCGAGCAAGCGCCGCACCCTGTTCAAGCACTTGCAGCAACACGACCTTGCAGGCCTGGAGACCCACCTCAAGGCGCTCTACGCCGGGCTACCTCACGACTGGTATCGCAACAACCCCATTGCCCAATACGAAGGCCACTACGCCAGCGTGTTCTACAGCCACTTCGCCGCGCTGGGCGTCCAGGTCACGGTGGAAGACGCCAGCCACCATGGCCGCGTGGACATGACCATCGACTTCGGCGGCCACATCTATCTATTCGAGTTCAAGGTGGTGGAGCAGCTGCCCGAGGGCAAGGCCCTGGAGCAGATCAGGGCAAAAGGCTATGCCGACAAATACCGCGCCGCCGGCAAACCCATTCATCTGATCGGCGTGGAGTTCTCCAGCGAGCAGCGACAGATCGTGGCGTTCGAGGTAGAAACGATCTGAGCCCCCCCAACCGTCGGCCATTGCCCAGCGCCACGACCACCGGTCCAACCCCGGGCTGCAGCAACAGAGCTACGGGATCGGGCTCGTCCTCCACTGTGCGGACCGCCAAAAACCGCTGCGGACCGGCTGCCGGCTTCGAAGGCGCGCGCCCTGGCTCAGCCTCGGCTACCACCCACTCCGGGTACCGCGCCGCCCATTGCGATAACTGGCGGGACGTGACTCCATGCTGACGGGCGAAGGCCGCCTTGCTCTGGCCTGAGGCCGCCCACTGCTGGACCAGATCCTTCCAGAAAGCGCGCTTGCGCTGTCGGATACCTCTGCTCATCCGGAACATCCCCTCTATCGCTTGAGATCGTGCCGGTGACGATGGAGGATCAGTGGGGACTATGGAATACGGGGGCTACCGGACAGGTACTCCTGTCGCGTCCTCGGCGCTTCGGCAAGTGGTCAATCTCAGACCGGCAGGGTAGGTGCTGATTCTCTGGCGCTTACGGAACAGCGCTGCCCCCCTGCCTTGCAAACATGCATGCAACGCCTTAGACTTGTACGAAAAAAAGCACAACTCTAGAGAGGCCATCGTCATGCGCGTAGTGAATTTCTCTGAGGCACGAAACAGCCTCAAAAACGTGATCGATCAGGTCATCGACGATGCCGACTACACGATCATTGCACGCCGGGACGCCCCCGATGCAGTGGTGATGTCGCTGGACACCTTCAACGGCCTGATGGAGACCGTCCATCTGCTTAGATCACCTGCGAACGCAGCCCACCTGGCGCGCTCCATCGAGCAGTACCGCCAAGGACAGGTCAAGCAGCAGAATCTGGTCAATGCCGATTGAAGACAAACTGCTCAAACTGACCTGGACCCTGTCCGCTTGGAACGATTACGAATACTGGCAAGGCCAGGACCGCAAGACGCTCAAGCGCATTAATGCCCTGATCAAAGATTGCCTGCGCCACCCATTCGAGGGCATTGGTAAACCCGAACCCCTCAAGGAAAACCTCTCGGGCTTCTGGTCGCGCCGCATCGACGACACCCACCGGCTGGTTTACTGCGTCGACCACCAAGCCCTGGTAGTGATCGCTTGTCGTTACCACTACCAGTAATAATTTGTCCGCCCATAAAGGACAAACTGACCAGTGACCAAACCCGACTTTGACAGTTCCAAGTAACACGCCCGGCGCAAAGCCATGCGGCATACGAAGGGCACTATGCCAGCGACGTGGAAACGACCTGAAAGCGAATCACCGCAACCCACCGAACAACCAATACTTCAACCGCAACCAACGAGACCTGGGCCGATACAGTAACCGGCCCGTTTCCTCCAGCGCACCACGCTCCGCCACCACCTGCCTGATCACCGCCTCGCAGGTGGTATACCCCTTCAACACCGGATCCCAATACCGGGGATAACGCAACAACACCCCCGCCACCAACTCATCCAGCGTCAACCGGCGTCCCCGCCGATGCAGCCCCTTCCCCTCAACCACCCGGTCCTGGGTCAACCCCCACCCGGCATAAAAAGGCTCACCATAGGTCACCACCACCTTCCCCCTGAGCAAGGCATCAAAACCCGCCAACGACGTCAGGGTATGCACCACCTCCGCATGTTCGATACAGCTCACCACCGACACCCGGGTTTCAATCACATCCGCCCACTGCAAAGCCTCGTCCACACGCCCCCGCCGCCGCGCATGCAGCACATCCGGATGCGGCTTGTACACAATGAACCCATCAGGATGCGCCCGGCGCGCCGCCTGCAGCAACCCCAGATTGGTACGCACCGCCGTGGTGCCATAACGAATGGAGGCATCATCCTCCACCTGCCCCGGCACCAACACCACCGGCCCCGGCCTGGACGCCCAACACGGAACCACACGCGGCTCCAGGTTATATTTGGTCAGACCCTGTTCCACGATCAACGCCCGCACCCGGCACGCCCGCGCCAACTCTTCCTCGGTAAACGCCGCCGTGGCCAGCACCTGCTCCAGGCGGGAAGGCCGAGAGGGGTCGAAATAGATCCCCAGATCATCCAGCACCACCGAACGCGGCGGCACACGATGGGCCCCCAACCCCACGGAACGGATAAAACCATCCTCAATGTGCCAGCACCGGGCACCCGTGGCCTGACTCAAGGCATCCACACCCGCCGGGGCATCACGCCCCCAGAACAGCACATTGTCCTCGGCGGTCAACCCCAACCGTTCTGCCCTGGCCGCCGACTTCACGCACTGCAAAGGCCCCGGCCGCAGACTCAGCAAAGGTGACAGATTGGCCGCCTTCCATCCCCGCAGCCCCACCACCACCTTGCGCCCCGACACCTGACTTTCCACGGCCTTTTGCCGTATCAACCACTGGATCACATCAAAAATGCTGCCCCTCTCGTGGGTCTCGGGGTCAAGATAGCGGGTATAACGCAAATAAGCCGCCGCAAACAGCGCCCTCACGGAACGCTGCCGCCCGCGCCGCGCACAGCGCCGGCGATCGTCCGTCACCCCCCAACCCGCATACCAGGGCATCCCCAACACCGTGACCGACTTGCCCACCAGCAACGCCTCGAACCCCAGGATGGAAGTCACCACATACACCCGATCCATCATCTCCAGCAGACTGATGGGGTTAACCGGCTCACGCAGCATCACCACCCGGGGGTGCTCAGGCCAATCGGACAGATACCCCCGCTTGGTGCCATCGCTGACTTCCGGGTGAGTCTTGATATAAATGGTGGCCCGAGGATTTTCCGTCAGTGCCGCCTCCACCATGGTTGTGAAGGTATCGGCATCCGCCAACCCCAGGGACACACTCAGATCACCCCGGGTCTGGTCCACCACCAGCACACGCGCTCTGTCCGTGGTCCGCAGCATGCGAGGATCCAGATCCGGGGCATGGTTGTATTTGCTGAGGCGATGATGCCGGATCAGGTCCACCGCCCGATCCACTTCGGCTTCCATACCAGCCAGTGGATCACCTTCGGAGGCCAGCAAGGACTCCAGATCCGATGGTCGGGTGGCGTCGTAATAGATACCTTGCGCATCCACCACCAGGGACAGCCCCACCGAACCCTGCCCCGGCAAGTAGGAACGCAAAAAACCATCCTCAAGACGCAGGCACTGCAATCCATGCGCCCGGGCCAGCGCCTCGGCACGACGACCGCTGGCCTTGGCTCCCCAGCCCACCACGGCCTGGGCAGCGGATGGCGGGTGGGATCGGTACCACAGGCATGGGCCTCCCAGCAAGGGAGGCAGGGTGGGTGAGGTGGAGAGGGGTTTTGAAGGAGTGATGAACACGATGGGATAGATTATTCAGCACGATCAGCGTGTATCCGGCGCAAGCGATACTGGTAAGTGTACATCCGCACACCGCCTCATCCGACCAGCCCTGGGCGCGGTCCTGATCGATCCGCAGCACGATGTGGTAGTGGTTGCTCATCACCGCGTAAGCCGCCACGTCAATGGCAAAAACAGCACAGAGCCGGCGAATCCGGGCCTCAATCTCAGTGCTTGAACAGCTCCTCAAGGGTATTCGCCACCAAGATTTCATCTGTCCAACCTTCCAATTGCTGGGCATTAGCAGCATCCAACCTTTGGATAACCCACTCGGGCAAATCGCCAAAGCGCTTCGTAAGTAGGCGTTGGAGTATACGTTGCGCTTCCTCTCGCTTCGCATCATTCAGCAGCGACACTTCATCCCGCAACGCCCGCTCTCGCACAAACGCCAGGCGGCGGGTCTCCTCATCGGCGCTGAGCTCGCGGATGCGACTCATCGCTTTTTTGACCGGTTCATGGGCAACATTGGCCATCGTCAATTCCTCCTGCCAGTGCTTGAAGAAGGTGATCCAGGCGCGCAGCGGGCCTTCCGGCAAGCCCAGGCGATCCGCCTTGTTCAATTCGATCAGGTTCATCTGCAGGATGTTCCCGAGCGTCACACCGGGCTGGCGTTCATCCCGCATTTCGAAGCGCCATACTGCCTGCTCGCGCTCGCCAGCGGTGTCCGTAAACAGGTCGAAGTCCAGCAGGTGAAGGCCCACCGAAGCACGCAGCTCCTGGTAGTCCTCACCGGCGCCGAGCTGGGTACCCAGCGTGCGAGCCAGGTAGAACAGCCCCCGCTTGTGCCAGGCGCCGTAGCGGCGTACCTGTACCTCGACATTGTAGCAGTGGCCGTCACCGTCACGGGCCAGCACGTCCAGGATGATGTACTTGCCGGTCAGGTCCGTCGGCTCGATGTTGGGATTGAGGATCTCCACCGAGGTGATGTTGGGCAGGTCCGGGCGCAGATCGTTGATCAGATCCACCAGCAGATCCGGCGCTTCGGCAAACAGCCGCTTGAAGACGTAATCGTTGGTGGGGTCGAGTAGCTCGCTCATTGCAACTCCTTTTTCATTGCGTTCATCCTACTGCATCTCGCCTTGTCAAGCCTCTTTCCCCTTGCCCTCCCCATCACGCTATCTGCCTGCAGTGTAAAGAAAAAAAGCACCTGTCCGGTAGCCCCCATATTCCATAGTCCCCGCTGATCCTCCATCGTCACCGGCACGATCTCAAGCGATAGAGGGGATGTTCCGAGTGAGCAGAGGTATCCGACAGCGCAAGCGCGCTTTCTGAAAGGTATATCCCCGCGACCAGTTCACCCCGGCATGGATTGCC